>JBAZBG010000090.1:0-2343 GCA_041671585.1 Arenimonas sp.
CATGCCTGGCGTGCCCGACGACCAGGTGCTGCACTATGGCGTGAGCTACGAGCGCACTTTGTTCGAAACGCACGGAAGGTTTCGCGAGGACCTGCGTTCCGGAGAGGACTCGGAGTTCAACCGGCGTCTGGTCGGTATCGAATTCAACTGGGCGCCCGAAGTGCGCGCCGCTCATGAGCATCCAACCACCCTGATCACGCTGCTGCGCGACCAGTTCGGCCGTGGCGCGCGCATGGCCGCGGTGTGGCATTTGTTATCGGGCCGGCCAACTCGCCGCCGGGTGGCGATCGGCGCCTTCCGCCGCGTGCCGGGACTGCTTCGCACCGCGTGGAAGGCGGCGGAGCCCGGGCAGCGGCGCTACTTGCTCACTGCCGCGGCGTTGATGCCGCCGGCAGTCCTGGCCTACGCGCTTGGAGCGCTGGCCGGAACCGCGCCCCAGGCGCCGATTCCTGTATCGCGATCGGCGCGGCCCAGGATACTGGCCTTGCTGACCTGCCACGACGAAATGCGCTACCTGCCCGATTATTTCCTCAACATCGCGCCGCATGTGGACGGGATCATCGCCCTGGACGATGGTTCCGACGACGGCTCCGGTGAATTTATCGAAGCGCAGGCGTCGGTGCTCGAACTGATCCGGCTGCCGAAGCGACGGCCGCATCACTGGGACGAACCACGCAATCGACGCCTGCTGGTGGAGGCAGCGCTCCGTCACCGGGCAGACTGGCTGCTGGTGCTGGATGCCGACGAGCGCGTGGAACGCGACTTTCGTGCGCGCGCGGACGTCGAAGTGGCACGCGCCGAAAATGAGGGAACGCTGGCGCTGCGGCTGGTGATGCGCGAATTGTGGAACCATGCGGATCATTTCCGCTGCGACGGAATCTGGGATCGGAAACGGCCCGTGCGGATGTTCAAGGCCAGGTCCGACCACCACTTCGACGATCGCCCGCTGCACGGTCACTGGGCGCCCTTGAACAGCCTGAACGACACCTCATGCCGGGACGCCGACCTGGTCATCTACCACTTGCGCATGCTCACCGAGATCGAGCGCCGCGCGCGCCAGGCCAAGTACCAACGGCTGGATCCGAACAGCGAGTTCCAGGAAATCGGCTACGGCTACCTCACCGACACGGCGGATTTGCAGCTCGAACCGCTGCCGCGGCAACGCGAGTACCTGCCCCTTCATCGCGCGTAGCCAGGCCAACGGCCCGCCGCTCGTTTTTCATGGATCGCCGGCATCGCGCACCGGAACCGCCATCGGTTCGTACTCGCGTCCCTCCGGAATGCGCGCCAATAGCAGGTTGTTTTCATCGGTAAGGTAGTCGTAACCGATGGCCTGCCACCGCCGCTCCGGATCCAGCTGTTGATAGCGCGCCTGCCGCGCGCGCCGGTCGGCCGCATCGATCATGCGCAGGTGATACAGCCACAAGTCCACCTGGGGAAACCCGGTCGCCGACTTGCTGTTGAGCGGCGCCCAGTGGCCGTGCAGTCCGCGGTCGTCGAGCACGGCATCGGGTCGAATCTGGAACAGGCGCGCCTGGACCTTGCGGTCCCACATGCCGTCGGCGCGGTACTGGTCGGGGGCGTCCCACAGCTCCCGAAACCGGATGGCAAACGCCATCGTCGCCGACGCTTGGCCTTCAGCGATCACTGCTTCGGCGCGTGTACGGAAGCCGCGTTCGATGCGTTCATCGGCGTCCAGCGCCAGCACCCAGTCGGCGCCGTGCCGGCCCGCCGCCTCGATCAGCAGACGCCGGTTGCGCGGCTCGTCCCAGTGGTGCGGCTCTTTCGATGGCAGCCGAATCAGTTCCAGCGTGGCTGCCTGCGCGGCGATGAAATCGGCCGAGCCGTCGGTCGAGCCATCGTCCAGCGCGATGACACCGTCAACCTGTGCCGAGACATTGGCGAAATAGCCCGGCAGGTAACGCATCTCATTGCGGCAGGCAAGCAAGGCCAGCATCCGCAGGCCCCTGCCCTTGCGTGTCTGCCCTGCGGCTTCGCTCGTGTTTTCTGACATTGGCTCGTTCAATCCGGCGGTCCGCTCGACCATTGCAACGGCGCATCGACATGGGCCTGCCCGTCCAGCCGCAGACGCTGCGCCGAAAACGCCGCGCGCCACAGCTCGCTGCTACCGTGCCACTCGTCCGGCGGCGGACCCGGCAAATCCTGGAACGTTACCGAACGCACGCCTCGCGGCAATCTCCCCTGCACGGGCACGTTCACCAGCAGTAGCTCCACATCGGCGGCCGGCCAGCGCGCTCGCAGTTGCTCGGTCAGCGCGGCCAGCTCGCGCGCGTTGGCGCGGCCCACGCCGTCGGCATCGTACTTGTTGCGTACGAACAGGAT
>JBAZBG010000090.1:2443-7431 GCA_041671585.1 Arenimonas sp.
GGCGACGCCGGCAGCGAACAATTCCTGTCCGAACTCATCGGCGCCGCCAGCTATCCGGATCGGCACCTGAGCATGGAGTCGGTCTATGAATACGGCACGCGCGTCGGCGCCTGGCGCATCCTGCGCGAGTTCGAGCGCCGCGGCCTGCCGCTGACGGTGTTCGGCGTGGCGATGGCCATGCAGCGCAACCCCGAACTCACCCAGGCCTGCATCGAACTCGGCCATGAAATCGCCTCGCACGGCTGGCGCTGGATCCATTACCAGGACATCGCCACCGAGGTGGAACGCGAGCACATCGCGCGCGCGGTGCAGGTCCATCGCGAGCTGACCGGCAGCGCGCCACTGGGTTGGTACACCGGGCGCGACAGCCCGAATACCCGCCGCCTGGTGGTCGAACACGGCGGCTTCGAGTACGACTCCGACTACTACGGCGACGAGCTGCCGTTCTGGACCTCGGTCACGCTCGGCGACGGCAGCCAGCGCCCGCACCTGGTGGTGCCGTACACGCTCGACGCCAACGACATGCGCTTTGCCACGGCGCAGGGATTCAACACTGCCGGACAGTTTTTCGAATATCTCCGCGACAGTTTCGATATTTTGTATGCCGAAGGCGAAGACACACCGCGCATGCTGTCGATCGGCATGCATGGCCGCCTGCTTGGCCGGCCTGGACGGTTCATCGCCCTGCAACGCTTCCTGGACCATATCGCCAGCCATGAGCGCGTCTGGGTCTGCCGGCGTATCGACATCGCCCGGCACTGGCGGCAGCGGCATCCCGCGCCATGACGCTCGAGCAGCTCAACGCGTTGCAGCGCGACGAATTCACCGACACCCTTGGCGCGATCTTCGAGCACTCGCCCTGGGTCGCCGAGCGCGCCTGGGAAATGCGGCCATTTGCCAGCGTGTCCACCCTGCACGCGGCGATGTGCGCCAGCGTGGCGGCGAGCGATGACGCCATGAAACTGGCGCTGATCCGGGCGCATCCGCCACTGGCCGGAAAGGCCGCGTTGCGCGACGAACTCACCGATGCATCGAAGTCCGAGCAACACGCCGCCGGGCTCGACCAATGCAGCCCGGAACAACTGTCGCGTCTTACCGAGCTGACCCGGGACTATGATCGCCGCTTTGGTTTCCCTTTCATCCTCGCGGTGCGCGACCATACGCGGCAAGGCATCCTCGACCATCTGACTGCGCGCATGGGCAATACGCGCGAGCAGGAAATCGCCGAAGCGTTGCGCCAGATTGAGCGCATCGCCTTGCTTCGTTTGACCGGCACGATCGCCGGTTGACTCCTGACCCTCAAGGAACCAGCCATGGCCCTGGCCGCCAGCGACGCCGACGCCCCGGACTTCACCCGTCGCCATGTCAATCTGGCGGACGCTCGCCTGGGCGCGCAGGCGCTGGAAGCCAGCGACGAATTCTTCGCCGCCAAGGAACGCATGCTCAATCCGCAGCCGGCCGTGTTCGTGCCCGACAAGTACGACGAAAACGGCAAGTGGATGGACGGTTGGGAGAGCCGGCGCAAGCGGGTGCCGGGGCATGACTGGTGCGTGCTGCGCCTGGCGCGGCCCGGTCGCGTGCATGGTGTCGACCTGGATACCAGCAATTTCACCGGCAACTATCCACCGGCGGCGTCCCTGGAGGGCTGCTATCAGCTGGACTCGGACCCCGATGCCAACTCGGCATGGTTTGAACTGTTGCCTACCGTGAAACTCGCCGGTAATCGCCATCACTACCACGCCATCGACGGGACCCAACCTTGCACGCACGTGCGCGTGAACATCTACCCCGACGGCGGCCTGGCCCGTCTGCGTGTATACGGCACGCCGGAATTCGATCCGTCGCTCACCGATGCCGATGGGCTCGTCGACCTGGCCAGCGCATTGAATGGTGGTGTCGCGCTCAGCGCCAACAACGAGCATTTCGGCGTGGCCGGCAACCTGTTGCTGCCCGGACGTGGCGTCAACATGGGCGACGGCTGGGAAACCCGGCGTCGCCGCGAACCGGGCAACGATTGGTGCCTGATCGCCCTCGCCTGCCCGGGCATCGTGGAAGCCATCGAAGTGGACACCGCACACTTCAAGGGCAATTATCCGGCGCGCTGCAGTTTGCAGGCGGCGTCCGTGCCGGACGACACGCCAACGCAGTCGCTGATTGCTGAGGCGGAGTCCTGGCCCGAGCTCCTGCCCGAGCAGCCATTACAAATGGACCGGCAACATTTCTTCCGCGAGAAAATCCAACCGCTCGGCCCGATTACTCACGTCCGATTCAACATTTTTCCCGATGGCGGCGTGTCGCGATTGCGTCTGCGCGGCCTGCCTGTCTGAGCGCGCCTGCCATGCCAACCCTCATCGTCGAGCCCTTGACCCAAGCCGCCTTCGCCGCCTTCGGCGAGGTGATCGAACCCGCCAGCGCGCAGGCCGTGCTCTCGATCAATGACGGTACCGCACTGCGCTTCGATGCGCTGGCGCGCGTGGATGTAGTGGGTGTCGGCGCGTACCCGGTGATCAGCCTGTTTCGCGCCCAGCCGCGCAGGCTGCCTTTCACCATCAGCACGCTCGAGCGCCATCCGCTCGGCAGCCAGGCATTCATGCCGCTGGGTACCGCGCCTTATCTAGTGGTCGTGGCCGCCGATGCCGAAACCCCGCCGCGGGCGTTTCTCTCGCAGGCAAGCCAGGGCGTCAACTTCCATCGCGGCACCTGGCATCACCCACTGCTGGCGCTGGAGCGGGAGAGCGATTTTCTGGTGATCGACCGTGCCGGTGAAGGGGCCAACTGCGAGGAGATTGCGTTGCGCGAGCAGTGGACCATCGACCTATCAAGGCTCGATGCCCTGTGACTCCTCATACCAACGACCAATCGCCGCGCGCTCGAACTCCGACAGCTTCGTGACATTGCCCGGCGGCATGATGCGCAGCTTCACGACTTGCAGGTAGATCAAGGCCGCGCGCGCTTGAATCTGCTCGGGCGTGTCGAACATCGCGCCCTTGGGTGCACTGGCCATCAGGCTGGGCCGGGCAGCATGACAGGCGCTGCAGCGCTCGGCCAGGATGGTTTGGATGGCGGCGGTATCGGGTTCTGCTGACGGCATCGTGCTCGTCCCAAGCGTAGCGCCAGCATGCGAGGCCTGCGCGAGTTGCCCCGCCGGCGCCGGCTGCGCCGCCAGCACCACGCCTTCGGCCCTGGGCGCCAGCCAGGCGAATGCCGCCAGCAATGCGAGCCCGCCGACGACAAGCAGCCACCACGCCCGCTGCCCGCCATGCCAGAGCACGAAGAACTGCCTGATCAAGGCACCGGCGGCCATGAATACCGCCAGCACCAGCCAGCTGTTTTCGTTGGCGTAGGCAATCGCGTAGTGATTGCCGAGCATGGCGAACACCACCGGCAGCGTGAAATAGGTGTTGTGCACCGATCGCTGCTTGCCACGCATGCCGGCCAGCGGATCGGGATTCTCGCCGCGCGACAGCGCCGCCACGAGGCGCTTCTGACCGGGGATGATCACGAAGAAAACATTGGCGGACATGATCGTGCCCAGCGCGGCCCCGACCAGCAGGAACGCCGCGCCGCCGGCGAACAGATGCGTGGCGACGTAGCACATCAGCAGGACCAACACAGACACTGCTGCCCCGAGCAAGCGATCGCGAAATCCGAACACGCGGCAGAGCGCGTCGTAAACCAGCCAGCCAACAAGCAGGAAAGCCAGTGCGAGTCCGATCGCCTGCGGCGGCGTCAGCGCCGCCACGGCCGGATCGATCAGATACAAATTCGGCGCCGACAGATACAGCACGGCGAACAGGGCGAAGCCCGACAGCCAGGTCGTGTACGACTTCCACTTCGACCAGTGCAGTTCCTCGGGCAGCCGCGGCGGCGCCGGCATGAACTTGCGCTTGTGATAGAAACCGCCGCCGTGCACCGACCAGGATTCGCCGACCACGCCGGGCTCGGCGCCAGCGGCGGGTTTGAGCGAGCGGTCCAGCATGACGAAATAGAACGACTCGCCGATCCAGGCGATCGCGGCGATCACGTGCAGCCAGCGCAGCGCGAAGGCCGCCGCTTCGGTCAGGAATGGACCCACTCAGCTGCCCCGGTAGGTGCTGTAAGCGTAAGGCGAGGCCAGCAGAGGCACGTGGTAGTTGGTATTTGCGTCGGCGATGCCAATGCGCAGCGTCACCACATCCAGGAACCGCGGCTCGGACTGCGCCACGCCCCGCCCTGCGAAGTAATCGCCGATGGCGAAATCCAGCTCATACACGCCGGCGCGCAAGGTCTCGTCCGCCAGCAAGGCGGTATCGCAGCGGCCGTCGGCATTGGTCAGGAAACGGCCGAGCAGACTGCGCCCCTCCCGGTCGACACGGTACACGCCGATGACCACGCCAGCCGCCGGCTGCCCATGGGCGGTATCGAGCACATGCGTGGTCAGTTTGGCCATGGCGTCATTGCACTCCGGCCTGTTCGCAATAGGCATCCAGCTGATCCAGATACTGGCGCTGCCGTTCCGGGCTGGCAAAGCTGGCCTCGAAACTATTGCGCGCCAGGGTGATGGCGTGAGTTTGATCCAAATCGAGCGCGTCGAAGGTTTCGGCGAAATTCTGGTTCATATGGCCGCCGAAATACGCCGGATCATCCGAGTTCACCGTCGCCACCACGCCCGCATCGAGCAGCCGGCCCAGGCAATGATCGCCCAGGCTTGGGACCACGCGCAGTTTCAGGTTGGACAAGGGGCAGACAGTCAGTGGAATGCGCTCCGACACCAGCCGTCGCATCAGCGCGGGGTCGAGGATCGCCTTCACGCCATGGTCGATGCGCTCCGCGCCCAGTTCGTCCAGCGCGCTCCAGATGTACGCGGGCGGACCTTCCTCGCCCGCATGCGCCACGCGATGCAGTCCCAGCTTCCCGGCGCGGGCAAAGACGTCCTTGAACTTCTCCGGCGGATGCCCGACTTCACTGGAGTCCAGGCCGATACCGATGAACTTGCTGAAATGCGGTTG
>JBAZBG010000091.1:0-7371 GCA_041671585.1 Arenimonas sp.
TCGAAGGCGCCGCGCTCTGGCCGACCGTGATCGCCTTGCACGCCGGGTTCCTCGGCTTGTTCGGGCTGCGTCAGTTGCTTGACTTGCGCCCGCGGGCGGCGCTGCTGCTGGTCGCCGCGCAGATACCGCTGGTGTTGTTGATGCTCGCGTTGGCGCGCTACACCTCGGTGGCCATCCTGCTGATCATCGTGATGGCGCAGCTGGCGCCCATGATCGCGGCGCGCCACCTGGCCCTGGCCTTCGTAGTCGTCAATGCCGCGATGTACCTGATCTTTCGCAATGTGTGGCAATCGACGGCGCCGATGCTGGGCTTGCTGATCAACGCCAGCTTCCAGCTATTCGCGATCATCGCTTCCTGGTCGGCGTTCACCGCGCAACGCTCGCGCGACGCGCTGGCGGCGGCCAACGTCGATCTGCTCGCGACGCGCTCGCTGCTCGATGAGAGCGTGCGCGATTCGGAACGCCTGCGGTTGTCGCGCGAGCTGCACGATGTCGCCGGGCACAAGCTGACCGCGCTCAAGCTCAACTTGCGCGCCCTGCAGCGGCAGGCGGTCTGGCACGACAATGCGCAGCTGGCGCTGTGCGCGCAGTTGGCCGATGAATTGCTCGGCGACATCCGCGGCGTGGTGCAGCAGATGCGCCTGCACGACGGCGTCGACTTGCGCGAGATGATCCTGCGCCTGGCCGCGCCGTTTCCGAAACCGCGACTGCATCTGGAAATGGACGCCGGCTTGCGCGTGCCCTCGCTGGAGCAGGCTGAAGCCGTGCTGCGCACCGTGCAGGAAGCCTTGACCAATGCCGCGCGGCACGGCGGCGCCGAAAACTTGTGGTTATCGGTGCATCGCCTCGACGCGCAGCTGCGCCTGGAACTGCGCGATGACGGCCGCGGCGGCGGCGGTGAATTGCGTTTCGGCAATGGCCTGACCGGCATGCGCGAGCGGCTGGAGGCGATTGGCGGCGGGGTCAGCGCGCGACGGGCCGACAGCGGTGGCGTGCAGCTCTCGGCCTGGCTACCGGTGGCGATGTGAGCGGCGCAGTGCAGCCCTTGCGCGTGGCGCTCGCCGACGACCAGGCCCTGGTGCGCAGCGGCCTGGGCGCGCTGCTCGGCGGCTTCGGGCAACTGCGCGTGGTGGTGGAGGCCGATGACGGCGCGACGCTGTTGGCGGCGATCCAGGCACAACCGGTCGACATCATCCTGTCCGATATTCGCATGCCCGGCCTGGACGGCTTTGCCTTGCTCGAGCAGCTGCGCGCGCGCGGCGACCCGACACCCGTGATCCTGCTCACCACCTTCGACGAGCCCGACCTGGCGCTGCGCGCGGCCGCGGCCGGCGCCCGCGGCTTTTTGCTCAAGGATGCCTCGCCGGAAGAATTGCTCGAGGCCATCACCCGCGTCGCCGCTGGCGAAACCTTGCTGGCGCCGGTGGCCACCGATCCGGTGCGCGCGCGCTACGCCTATCGCGACCAGAGCGAACCGACCGACACCTTCAACGAGCGCGAAGTGTCGATCCTGCGCTTGCTGGCCGGCGGCTATTCGAACAAGGAAATTGCGCGCGCGGTGTTCCTGTCCGAAGGTACGGTGAAGAACTACGTCTCCGATATCCTGGACAAGCTGGGCACGCGCGACCGCACGCGGGCGGTGTTGAAGGCGATCACGTTGCGGATTATTTGAGCGGTGGCGGGGCTTTGGGGGTGAGGCGGGGCTTCGCGGCTTAAGCCGCTCCTACACTGGTGCCACGGGATTAGAATGGGCGCATGGGGATTCCGGACTTCATCGAGGTGTACGAGAACGCGGTCAGTCGCGAGGACTGCGCCACGCTGATCGAGCATTTCGAGCGCAGCGGCCAGGCCCAGCCCGGGCGCGTCGGCGGCGGCGTCTTGCCCGAGCTCAAGGACAGCCGCGATATCCAGCTCAGCGGCAAGCCGGAATGGCGCGAGGCCGAAGCGGTGTTGAACGCGGCGATGTTTCGTGGCCTGCTCGCCTACCTGCGCAAGTATCGCTACGCAATCATCGCGCCGCTGATGCTGCAGACGGCCGATCCGGTCACCGGTGAACGACGGCGCATGGGCGAGGCCGATTTCGACACGCTGAGCGACGAGATGCTGGGCGATATCGTCCGTCGCGTGTTGCGCCCGGGCGCGATCAACCTGCAACGCTACACCGCCGGCCAGGGCGGTTACCCGTATTGGCACTGCGAGCTGTATCCAAAGGACGCCAGCGCCGAGACCTTGCACCGCACCTTGCTGTGGACGCTGTATCTCAACGACGGCTTCGCCGCCGGCGAAACCGAATTCCTGTACCAGCAGCGCAAGATCGTCCCGCAGACCGGCGCCCTGTTGATCGCGCCGACCGCCTTCACCCATACCCACCGCGGCAACACGCCACAGTCCGGCGACAAATACATCGCCACCAGCTGGATCCTGTTCCAGCGCGCCGAAGCCCTGTTCGGCCCCCCCGCCTAAGCTCACGCGTAGGAGCGGCTTCAGCCGCGATCGCTGTTGTGGGAGCGGCTTCAGCCGCGATCGCTGTTGTGGGAGCGGCTTCAGCCGCGAAGGGTGGCGCAAGTAATCGCGGCTGAAGCCGCTCCCACAAGGTCCCTGGGAATTATAATTGCGGGCCGCTAGCGCCCGCGGTCAACCCGAGTCCCGCATGTCCACACCGCACATCTCCCTGACCCGTTTCCTGATCCAGGAACAACACGCCGGCCACATCAACGCCGACCTGCGCCTGCTGATCGAAGTGGTGTCGCGCGCCTGCAAGACCATCTCCACCGCTGTCGGCAAGGGCGCGCTCGACGGCGTGCTTGGCGACGCCGGCACCGGCAACGTGCAGGGCGAGGCGCAGAAGAAACTCGACGTGCTGTCCAACGAGATCCTGCTGGAGGCCAACGAATGGGGCGGCCACCTGGCCGGCCTGGCGTCGGAGGAGATGGAACACGCCCATCCGATTCCCAACGCCTACCCGAAGGGCAATTACCTGCTGTTGTTCGATCCGCTCGACGGCAGTTCCAATATCGACGTCAACGTCGCGGTCGGCACCATCTTTTCGGTGCTGCAATGTCCGGACGGTGTTACCGAACCGACCGACGATCACTTCCTGCAGCCAGGCACGGCCCAGGTTTGCGCCGGTTACACCATTTACGGGCCGAGCACGATGCTGGTGCTGACCATCGGCCGCGGCAGCCACGGCTTCACGCTGGACCGCGAGCAGGGCAGCTTCGTGCTGACCCGGCGCGACATGCAGATTCCGGCCGACACCCAGGAGTTCGCGATCAATGTCTCTAACCAGCGGCACTGGCATCCGCCGATGCAGCACTACGTTGAGGATCTGTTGATCGGCAAGCACGGCCCGCGCGGCAAGGATTTCAATATGCGTTGGGTGGCCAGCATGGTCGCCGACGTGCACCGCATCCTGACCCGCGGCGGCATCTTCATCTATCCGAGCGATCGCAAGGATCCAAGCAAGCCCGGTCGCCTGCGCTTGATGTACGAAGCCAATCCGATGGCCTTCATCGTCGAACAGGCAGGGGGCGCCGCCACCACCGGCCGCAGCCGCCTGCTCGAGGTGGCGCCAGAACATTTGCACCAGCGCGTGCCGGTGTTCCTGGGCTCGCGCAACGAGGTGGAAACGGTCACCCGCTATCATCTGGAAAGCGACGCCGCCACTGCCTGAGGCGGCGACCACCGGGCAGCGTCGCGCCCGGACCAAACCCAACGGCCCCTGAAGACTCCGGCTGCCCGGGCTTGCCACCGCCGGTCGGTGCGCGTACTTGTGTGAGCGCGGTCGCCGTAAGGAGACGGCATAACCCTTCATGGAGGAAAGCGACATGTCCTTGGAAAGCTTGCTCATCATTCTGTTGATCGGCGGTATCGCCGGCTGGCTCGCCGGGTTGATCGTCAAAGGCTACGGCTTCGGCATACTCGGCAACATCGTGGTCGGCATCATCGGCGCCTTCGTCGGCACCTGGCTGCTTGGCCGGCTCGGTATTTCGCTCGGCGCCGGCTATGTCGCCGCCGTACTCAACGCGATGATCGGTGCGATTGTGGTGCTGGTCATCATCGGGCTATTCCGCCGGCGCTGACGCGGCGTTGCGGTTCGGCTTGAAGACGACGGCTTCCGCCGTCGTTTTTTTTGGCCCTGCCGCGACGGCCTCGGCCGCACTCGGTAGACTGCCGGCATGATCGAACTTTGGCTCGCCTTGCGGCCGCACCTGGCGTTCTGGGGGGGCCTGCTTTGGGTCGCCTACCTGCTGTGGCTGGCCGGCTGGATCGTGCTGCAAAAGCGCGAGCCGGTGGCCACGCTGAGCTGGATCATGTCGCTTGCCCTGCTGCCGGTGCTGGGCCTGCTGATCTATCATTTTTTCGGCCCGCAACGCATCCATCGGCACCGGGTCAAGCGCCGGGTCGCGCGCGCGCGCGTCGAACACGTGGAGCGCGGACCACGGCTGGCCGACGAATCCAGCCCGCTGATGCAGTTGGCGCAGGCCAGCTGCGGTTTTCCGCCCAGCAGCAGCGAGCAAGTGCAGTTGCTGGTTGACGGCGCGGCCACGTTCGACGCGTTGGTCGCCGCGATCGCCGACGCCCGGCACCACGTGCACATGGAGTACTACATTTTCGATCCGGACGGCACCGGGTCGCGCGTGCGCGACGCGCTGACCGAGCGCGCCCGGGCCGGCGTGAAAGTGCGATTGCTGCTGGATGCGGTCGGCTCGT
This sequence comes from Arenimonas sp., assembly GCA_041671585.1. Lineage (GTDB taxonomy): Bacteria > Pseudomonadota > Gammaproteobacteria > Xanthomonadales > Xanthomonadaceae > Arenimonas. The sequence goes on from JBAZBG010000091.1 coordinate 4,714, forward strand.
CCGGGACATCGCACAAGTTCCTGGCGCCACTGCGCGAGGCCGGCGGCGAAGTCTTCTTCTTCCACCGCTTCCGCTTGCGCCGCTTGTGGCGCCCGCGCCTGAATTTGCGCTGCCACCGCAAGATCGTGGTGATCGACGGCCGGGTCGGCTTCACCGGCGGCATCAATATTTCCGATACGGAAAACCCGGCCGCGCGCCGCGATGCCTTCCACGACCTGCACCTGCGCCTGGATGGCGAAGCCGTGCGCTGGCTGCAACTGGCGTTCATCGAAGACTGGGTCTATGCCAGCGGTCGCGTGCCGACAGAACCCGAGCAGTGGCCGGTGCTTGCCGCCGGGCCGATCCGCACGCAGGTGCTGCCGGCCGGGCCGGATTCGCCGATGGAGACCATTCACCGGGTCATGGTCACGGCGCTGCAGCACAGTCGCGAACGCGTGTGGTTGGCGACACCCTACTTCGTACCCGGCGAGGCCGCGCGCATGGCCCTGACCTCGGCCGCCTTGCGCGGCCTGGACGTGCGCCTGCTGGTGCCCCGGCGCAGCGATTCGGCGCTGGTGTCGGCAGCGGCGCGCTCGTATTTCGATGAGCTGATGTCCTGCGGTGTGCGCGTGTTCGAGTATCCGCACATGCTGCACAGCAAGGCCCTGCTGGTCGACGCCGACACCTGCGTGCTCGGCAGCAGCAATTTCGACAACCGCAGTTTCCGGCTAAATTTCGAACTGTGCGTGCTGTTCGTGAACGGCGGCGTGGCCGGCGCGCTGGAGGAGATCATGCAGCACGACTGGGAAAACGCCCGGGAAGTGACTGGCCCGCGCCAGCTGCCGTTCTGGTCGCGCCTGGGCGAGGCCAGTGCCCGCCTGCTCTCGCCGCTACTCTAGGCTTGGGCTAAACTGCCGCCACGCAACCGAGGTGTGTCTCCATGCACTGGCTCTATCTGCTGCTTGCCCTGTCTGCCCTGTTCGCCGCGTCGAAAACCGCTGGTTGGCTGGTGGTCGTGCTGCTGGTGATTTCCCTGGTCCTGTTCGTGGCCTGGATGGTCGGCTGGGTCTCGGCGCGCATTTCCACCGGCGCGCGTGCCGACGCGCAGATCATCAGCCCGGAAGAACTTCGCCGCTTGCGCGAGCAGGCGGACGCGCGCAAAGCCGCCGCCCAATCCAAGCCGGTCGATCCGCAAGCCTGAGATCAGGGCGGCGGGTCGGCATCGCCTTCGACGCGGTTGCGGCCGGCGCGTTTGGCCCGGTACAAGGCCGCGTCGGCACGCCGCAACAGATTCATCGAATCGCCCTGCATGGTCGGCACGAAGCCGGCAACGCCGATGCTGATCGTGGTTTCGCCGATGTGTTCCTGCATGGCCACGCGAATCTTCTCGGCGCGACGCACGGCTTCATCCTGGTGCACGCCTGGCAACAGCAGCGCGAATTCTTCACCACCGTAACGCGCCAGCAGCTCCCGTTTCGGATCGTGCTGCGCGTACAGGTGTTGGGCGATCGTGCGCAATAGCACGTCGCCTTCCAGATGGCCGTGGGCGTCGTTGTAGCGCTTGAAGTGATCGACGTCGATCATCAGCGCCGATAGCGGACGCCGCTGGTCCAGGCAGCGGTACCACTCGCGCTGCAGGCCGTTTTCCAGCGCGCGCCGATTGGCAACGCCGGTGAGCGCATCTTCGGTGGCGAGCTCGGCCAGCTTGCGATTGACCGCTTCCAGCTCGTGCGTGCGCTCGCCGATGCGCGCTTCGAGCTTGCGATTGGTTTCCACGTAGCGTTCGGTGCGCCGACGCACGAATTCCTGCACCAACAGCGCGATCAGCCCGAGCAGGACCAGCACGCCGATCAGGCGCACCCACCAACGCTCGTGCCAGCGCGGCAGGATGCGGTAGCGATAACTGGTCGGCGCCGCGGCGCGGCCGCTGCGCGTGCGCGCCTCGACCTGCAACAGGTAGTCGCCGGGAGTAATCGCGCGGATATACAAATCACGGTCAGTCCAGTTGCTCCAGTCCTCCGGCAATCCGGAGCCGTTGAGCCGGTAGCGGAACTCCAGGCCGCTATCCATGCTGACCATGCCGTAGCGGAAATGCAGGCGATAGCCCGACGGGATTTCCACCGGCGTGGCCTGGCCGACCACGGGCAGGCGGCGCAGCTCCTGGCCGTCCGGACTTTCGGCGGTGATCAGCTCGAAACCGAGCGCCAGCGGCGCCAGCGCCGGCTGCTTTTCGGCCGGATTGAATTGCAGCAGGCCGCTCCAGGTCGACACCCGCAGCACACCATCGTGGTTGTAGCGCAGCCGGTTGTAGCCGGCGGCCAGGTGCGAGCCCAGGTGCAGGGGTTGCCAGGCGTTCTGTTTGGCCGGGCGGAACCACAGTTGCCGGCGGCTGAAGGCGTAGGCGCCGAGCGGTGTCTGTTCGACCACCAGTTCGTTGGGTTGGTCGACCAGCGTGAACGGCGGTCCGGTGTCGGGAATGAAACGCGTGCCGTCGAAGCGGAAGCCACGCGTGCCGCTGACCACGTGCACCTGGTCATCGATGTAGAACAGGCTGCTGCCGGACGCCGGGTCCAGCTCCAATCCTTGCTTGGCGCCGAACACTTCCTTGCGCAACAACTTCTGCCCGGCCACGTCCAGCGTCCAGCGCTGAGGACCGCCGCGCGAATCGCCGAACCACAA
>JBAZBG010000092.1:0-7364 GCA_041671585.1 Arenimonas sp.
GCGGCCTTGTCAGCCTCGGGGGCCGGCGCTTGTGCGGTGCAGGACATGCTGCAGGCGATCGCCGTCATCAGGACGGCAGAACGAAAAACCGATGGCATCAGGTACGACTCCTGGGGAAAGCCGGCTGACGCCGGCACAAGCGCACATTGTCGCGGGCCGGAAGCCGCGCGGCAATGGCCGGTATTCATTCCCCAGCAAGGATCCCCGCCGGCAATGCATGCGCTGGCGACGATGGAAGGCGGCGAACGCGAGTGCTCCGCCGCATAGATCAACTCTTTTTCGCCGGCTTCGGGGCGGCGATCAGGCTCTCCACCTTCGCAACGAACTCCGGATCGTCAGGTGTGGTGCGGCTGCCGAAACTGGCCACTACGCGGCCATTGCGATCGATCAGGTACTTGTGGAAATTCCACGCCGGCGCCTTGCCAGTCTCTGCTGCAAGCTGTTTGTAGAAGGGCGTGGCGTCCCTGCCCTTGACCTGCACTTTCTCGAACATCGGGAACTTGACGCCGTAAGTCAGGCGGCAGAACTCCTGGATCTCCTTCTCTGTCCCGGGTTCCTGGCCCATGAAGTCGTTGGACGGAAATCCGAGCACGGCGAAGCCCTGGTCCTGGTATTTGGCGTGCAAGGCCTCCAGCGCCTCGAACTGAGGCGTGAAACCGCATTTGCTGGCTGTATTGACCACCAGCAGCACCTGCCCGGCATAGCTGGATTGCAGATTTACCGACTCGGTGCCGGCCAATTCCCGGTAGTTCTGGTCCAGCAGGGACTTCTTGGCAGTCGCCGGAGCCACGGCCAGCACCACTGCCAACACGACAAATCTTAGCCTTTTCATTGACTTAGCTCTCCCGCCAGCAGCAAGCCGGCGTATGTGCCATCAGTTTGGGTGATTTTTCGCTCAGAAGGTGTTGACAGGGAAAATTGTAGTGTTATAGTTTGCTACAACACCATTCGGTTACCTCACCAGCACGGGAGGCGTTATGTACCACAAAGTGAAAAACACCTTGGCCAGTCTTGCAGTCGCCGTGTCCATGCTGGGCGTGAGCTACTCGATCGGCCGTCCCCCCATTGAATCGACCGCGCAGGTCGATTTCAAGTCGCCCGGCATCGAGGCGCACCTGGACGAACTGCAGACGATCCGCAGCATGCAGAACCAGCTGTCCATGCCCTTCTTCTCATTCGCGCCGCTGCTGCCGCGCCGGGAGTCCTGATTATGTCCATCGCCTGGAGCGACAACGCACCGATTTATCGCCAGCTCAAGGAGCGCGTGGTCGGCATGATGCTGGATGGCTTGCTCAAGCCCGGTGACGCGCTGCCCTCGGTTCGGCAGATCGCCGCTGAGTACCAGCTCAATCCCATTACTGTCTCCCGCGCCTACCAGGAGCTGGCGGACGAAGATTTGGTGGAAAAACGAAGGGGACTTGGCATGTACATGACAGACGGGGCACGCGAAAAGCTGTTGGCCAGCGAGCGCGAGCGCTTCCTCAAGGAAGAGTGGCCGGCGATGGTGGAACGCATCAACCGGCTCGGCCTGGATATCGAAAAGCTGCTGCGCTCGGCAACCGCAGGGGGTGCCCAATGAGCGCCGTCATTTCCGCCCGCGGGCTCACCAAGCGCTACGGCAACACCACGGCTGTCGACAATATCAGTTTCGACATTCCGTCCGGACGCATCGTCGGCCTGATCGGGCCCAATGGTTCGGGCAAGACCACGACGCTGAAAGCCGCACTCGGCCTGGTGTCCTTCGACGGCGAGCTGAAAGTGCTCGGCCTGGACCCGCGCACCCATCGCGACGAATTGATGGAGCAGGTCTGCTTCATCGCCGACGTGGCGATCCTGCCGCGCTGGCTGAAGGTCAGGGACGCGATCGATTTCGTCGCTGGCGTGCACCCGAAGTTCGACCGCGCCAAGGCCGAGCGCTACCTGGCGCACACCAAGCTGAAGCCCGGCATGAAGGTCAAGGAAATGTCCAAGGGCATGATCGTGCAATTGCACCTGGCCCTGGTCATGGCCATCGACGCCAAGTTGCTGGTGCTCGATGAGCCCACGCTCGGACTCGACATCATCTACCGCAAGCAGTTCTACCAGAACCTGCTCGAAGATTATTTCGACGAGAACAAGACGATCATCGTCACCACCCACCAGGTGGAGGAGATCGAGCACATCCTCAGCGACCTGATGTTCATCCAGGACGGCAAGATCACTTTGTCGGCGACGATGGACGAGGTCGGCGACCGTTTCGTCGAAGTCATGGTGCCGGCAGAACACCTCGCCGCCGCCAAGGCGCTGAACCCGATCGACGAGCGCCAGGTATTCGGCAAGTCGGTGATGTTGTTCGACGGCGTGCCGCGCGCGCAGATCGCGGCATTGGGCGAGATGAGGAATGTCGGCGTCGCCGATCTGTTCGTCGCCAAGATGAAAGGAACCTACGCATGAACACGATGAAATGGTTGGTGAAACGCGAGTTCTGGGAGCACAAGGGCGGGTTTTTCTGGACCCCGGCCGTGATCGGCGCGTTGATGACCTTGATCCTTGGCATCACCATGATTGCCGCGGTCTACTTCGGCAGCAAGCACGGCATACACATCAATGGCGCGCAGGTGACCAACCTGGCCGAGGTCGTCGATGCCCAGGAGCGGGCGGAGATGATCACCGCCATCGCCAATGGCTACATGGGCACGGCCGCGCCGTTGTTCATGGTGATGGGATTCGTGGTCTTCTTCTTCTGCCTCGGTTGCCTGTACGACGAGCGCAAGGATCGCAGCGTGCTGTTCTGGAAATCGCTGCCGGTGTCCGACGGCGAGACCGTGCTGGCGAAGGTTGCCACGGCGCTGGTGCTGGCCCCGCTGATCACCCTGGCGTTTGCGACGATCACCGGCCTGATGTCGTTGTTGTTCATCTGCCTGGCCGCGGCCATCGGCGGCGTCAACGTGTTCGGTGGCGTGCTGGCCACGGCGGCGACCTGGCTGGCCCCGTTCCAGATTGCCTCGATCATTCCGGTGTACGTGCTCTGGGCCCTGCCCACCGTAGGCTGGCTGATGATGGTCAGCGCCTGGGCCCGCACCAAGCCCTTCCTGTGGGCCGTCGGCGTGCCGGTGTTGACCGGCGCCTTGCTCAGCTGGTTCAACGCGATGTTCGATTTCGGGTGGAACATCTCCTGGTTCTGGCAGAACATCGTCGCCCGCGGCCTGCTCAGCGTTGCCCCCGGCTCCTGGTTCGCGTTCTTCGATGCCGATTTCGGCGCCAATGTCGGACCGGACAACGCCAACCTCATGATGCTGGTCGGCCAGTCCTGGAGCGCACTGACAAGAGCCAATATCTGGATCGGTGCAGTGCTGGGTTCGGCAATGATCTATGCCGCCATCCGCCTGCGCCGTTGGAAGGACGAAGGCTGAAGCGGAGTTGCCCACGAGCTGTCAGGAATGGCAGCTCGTACTCCATTTCAGGGGCCAGCTGAATCCGCGCCAGGCGTTGTTTATTAGATTTGAGTGGTCCAGCCGCCGAAAGTTGCGCAATCAAGCTCAATTGGATGGGCGTGACCGTTTTGTTTTTTTCCGGGAATCCCATGCTCACCATCCGCGATCTGTGCAAGACCTACGCCAACGGCGTCCGCGCCCTCGACCACGTCACGCTGGACATTCCCAAGGGCATGTTCGGACTGCTGGGACCCAACGGCGCCGGCAAATCGTCGTTGATGCGCACGCTGGCAACCCTGCAGGAAGCCGATGCGGGCAGCATCACGTTTAACGGCACCGAAGACGGCGCCAACATCGATGTGCTGCGCGACAAGGACGCCGTGCGCCGTCAGTTGGGGTACCTGCCACAGGATTTCGGCGTATATCCCAAGGTCAGCGCCGAGGACTTGCTCGAACACTTTGCCGTGCTCAAGGGGCTGACCCAGCGCAAGCTGCGCCGCGAAGTGGTCGATGGCTTGCTCAAGCAAGTGAACCTGTGGGATGCGCGCAAGCGCAAACTGGGCACTTATTCGGGCGGCATGCGCCAGCGCTTCGGCATTGCTCAGGCGCTGCTGGGCAGCCCGCGCCTGGTGATCGTCGACGAACCCACCGCCGGCCTGGATCCGGAAGAACGAAATCGCTTTTTGAACCTGCTCGCGGAAATCGGCGAGAACGTGGCGGTGATCCTGTCCACTCACATCGTCGAGGATGTGACCGACCTGTGTCCGCGCATGGCCATCATGGACAAGGGCCGGGTGTTGCTGACCGGCGAGCCCAGCGCGGCGATCGCGGCGCTCCATGAGCAGGTATGGCGCAAGCAAGTCAGCAAAGCCACGCTGACCGACTACGAATCGCGCTTCACCGTGTTGTCCACGCGCCTGGTCGGCGGGCAGCCGGTGATCAATGTCTTCAGCGCCGACAAGCCGGAGGAAGGCTTCGAGCGCATTGCCCCGGACCTTGAGGACGTGTACTTCCAGCGTCTGCGCCAGCACGCGCGCGCCGCCTGAGCGGGGACATCAACATGATCTCCGAAATCTTCCGCTTTGAATTGCGGCAGCAGCTGCGCTCTCCGCTGCTGTGGCTGATCGCTACATTGTTCGGATTGTTCGCTTTCCTACTGGCCAGCACCGACGCCGTGCAGATCGGCGGCGCCATCGGCAATGTCAATCGCAACGCCCCGCTCGTCATCGTCACGTTCCTGGGGTTCACTGGCCTGTTTGGCCTCCTGGTCATCGGCATATTCATCGCCAACGCTTTGCTGCGCGACTTCGAACTTGGCACCGCGGACCTGTTCTTTTCCAGTCCCGTGCGCAAGCGCGATTTCCTGATCGGCCGATTCGGCGCGGCCCTGGCGGCGAGCCTGATCGTCTACCTGGTGTTTACCCTGGGCCTGATACTGGCACCGTACATGCCCTGGATCGATCCTGAACAGCTGGGGCCGAACTCGCTGGCCCCCTACTTGTGGGGATACGGCGTCATCGTGCTCCCCAATCTGCTATTCACCGGCGCCTTCCTCGCGCTGCTGGCCGTAACCACGCGCAGTCTGCTCTCGGTGTACATCGGAGTCGTTGCGTTCTTCGTGTTGAATGGTGTCAGCGCCAGCCTACTGCGCGACCTGGACAATGTCTGGATCGCGACCCTGGCCGATCCCACGGGCATGCGTGCCTTCAACCGGATGGTTCGCTACTGGTCTACGGAAGAGCGCAACAGCCAATTGCCCGAGCTGCTTGGCTATCTGCTCGCCAACCGTCTACTTTGGACCACCGTCGCGATCACGATGGTCACCACCGCCTTCAAGTTCTTCAAGACCGAACGTGCCGGCACTGGCAAGGCCTGGTTCGGTGGCAAGCTCAGGACGATCGCCACCCCCACGAGCACTACCGTCGCCGGCAACAGAGCCGTCGTTGGACCCCGGGTAGTCCCCACCTTCTCGCCCAAAGTCGCGTTCGCGCAATACCTGCGGCAAACTCGCTTCGACACCGCTGGCGTCTTGCGCGGAGTGGCGTTCCTGGTGCTGCTGGTGATCGGCCTCGCCAATTTCCTGGCCAGTGCCTGGTTCATCCAGGCCGTTTACGGAACCGAGGTCTATCCGGTCACCTCGCTGATGCTGGGCGGCCTGCAGGGCGCCTACAGCGTCATGTTGATCTTCATCGTGATGTTCTACGCCGGCGAACTGGTCTGGAAGGAGCGCGGCGCCAAGCTTGGCGAGGTGACCGACGCGATGCCGGTGCCGAACTGGGTGCCGCTGGCGGCGAAGATGACGGCGCTGGTATTGGTCGTCTTGATCTTCCAGGCAATGGGCGGGCTGGCGGCGGTTGGATTCCAACTGGCCAAGGGTTACACGACCCTGGAGCCGGCGTTGTATGTCAGAGCACTGCTGCTCGACTCGGTCCCTTTTGTTCTGATGGGTGGCCTGGCGCTGGTGCTCCAGGTGCTGACCAACAACAAGTTCGTCGGCTTCGGCTTGCTGATTGTCGTGATCGTGTTGCAGGTAGTGTTGGGCTTCTGGCACTTCGACCACAACCTGTACAACTACGCGAACGCGCCAGACGCTCCCTACTCGGACATGAACGGTTACGGCCACTATCTTGCCGGCCGGCTGTGGTTCCAGGGCTATTGGGCGCTGTGCTTGGTTGCATTGCTGTTGCTTTCGGCCGCCTTCTGGGTGCGTGGTGTCGCACCCAGCGGCAGCGATCGCGCCACATTGGCGCGCCACCGGCTGCGCGGTCGCGCTGGTGTGGCGCTGGCGGCCAGCCTGCTCGGCTTCGCGGCGGTCGGCGGCTACATCTTCTGGAACAGCAACATCCTCAACAGCTATATACCGGGCGACGTGGCGCTGGATGGGCGGCGACGCTACGAGGTCGAATACCGCAAGTACAAGGACTTGCCGCAGCCGCGCATCACCGCCATCGCTACGGATGTGGACTTACACCCGGAGACTCAGCAGGTCCGCATCACCGGCCGATACACGATCCGCAACCAACACGCCCAGCCCATTGCCGACCTTCACATCCAGCTGCTGCCGGAAACCGACGTCAGGACGCTGGAATTCGGCGCCGCAAAACTCATCCGCGACGACGCAGCGCTCGGCTATCGGATCTACCACCTGGACGCGCCAATGCAGCCAAGCGAGACCCGCGTGCTGCGCTTCGACCTCAATTTCGCCCAAATTGGTTTCGGCAACGACACCGGCCAGACCCAACTGGTGGAAAACGGCACCTTCATCAACTCCGGCCTGCTGCCCAGCTTCGGCTACTCCGAAGCAGCGCAGATACAGGACCGCAACGAACGACGCAAGCGTGGCCTTGGCGAAGTGCCGCGCATGCCCAAGCTCGAGGACGAGACGGCGCGAGCGAACACATACATCGCTCACGACGCCGACTGGATCGACTTCAAGACCACCGTCTGCACCGCGCCGGACCAGGTTGCCCTGGCGCCGGGCTACTTGCAGAAGGAGTACAGCCGCAACGGTCGCCGCTGCTTCGACTACGCCATGGACCGGCCGATGCAGAAGTTCTTCGCTTACCTTTCGGCGCGCTGGCAGGTAAAGAAAGACAACTACCAAGGCATCGCCATCGAGGTGTATTACGACGCCAAGCATCCCTACAACGTCGACCGCATGGTCGCCAGCGTGAAGAAATCGCTGGCCTACTACCAGGCCAATTTCACGCCCTATCAGTTCAGGCAGGTGCGCATCATCGAGTTCCCCGGCTACAGCTCGTTTGCGCAGAGTTTCGCCAACACCATTCCCTACTCGGAGTCGATCGGCTTCATCGCCGACCTGCGCGACCAGGAGGCCATCGACTACGTGTACTACATCACCGCCCATGAAGTGGCGCACCAATGGTGGGCGCACCAGGTGATCGGCGCCAACGTGCAGGGTTCGACCATGCTTTCGGAGTCGCTGGCGGA
>JBAZBG010000093.1:0-7290 GCA_041671585.1 Arenimonas sp.
TCCGTGGCGCGGATCAGGCCGCTGCGGTAAGCCATCAACAGCGCGCCGAGCGTTCCGAAGGTCAGGCCCACGGCCTGGACCACGATGCCGGGATAGCGTGCTTCGAGCATCGCCGACAGACCGCCGAGGAACAATCCTTCGAGCAGGGCATAGATCGGCGCAGTTACCGGCGCCCAGGTTTTCTTGAAGATCGTGATCAGGGCGAAGACCAGGCCGCCGATGGCGCCGATCAACAGCAAGGGCATGATCGCCGAGGCGCTTTCCGGGCCGGTGAACCGGCTCCACGCGTAACTTGCGCTGATCATGATGAGCAACAGCAACAAGCCGGTCTTGTTGACCGTGCCGTTCAGGGTCATGGACTGGTTGGAGTCGACGACCCGGCCGGAACCGATATCAAGAAAGGTGTTGTCGTTGAGTGCTGGATTACCGCTGCGCATTGGAACTCCGGGGCGTTGGTCGATGGACGGAGTCTAGTCGGTTTTTCGGCCGCTGGACTGCCAGAAATGATCGAGGACGGCGACGCTGCCTTTGCCGGGTCGATACGCGCCCAGCAAGGCGCCATGCACATAGTCGGCGGCGGCGGCGCAGGACTCCGGCAGTTTCATTCCGAGGCAGGCGTTGGCCGCGATCGCCGACGCCAGTGTGCAGCCGGTGCCGTGGCCTTCGACTTTCAATCGCGGATGCACGAATTCAAATAGTTGCCGGCCGTCATCCAGGCGGTCGGTCATTTCCCGACCTTTCAGATGTCCGCCTTTGAGCAGCACCGCGCGGGCGCCCAGTTCGAGCAGTTCGACCAGCGCGGCTTCGGCATCCTCGTCGTTGCGCACCGGGTGGCCGAGCAACAGTTCCGCTTCGGGAATGTTCGGCGTGATCACGGTGGCCAAAGGCATTAGCCGTTCGCGCAATGCCCTCAGCGCCGCAGGCTCGAGCAAACGGGCGCCGGAGCTGGCCACCATTACCGGATCGAGCACGATGAATTTCGGCCGCAACTCCTGCAAAGCCTCGGCCACGGTGTTGATCACGCGTGCATTCGCCAGCATGCCGATCTTGACCGCGCCGATCTTGAAATCTTCGAAGCACGCGTCGATTTGCTCGCGCAGGAATTTCACCGGGGGTACGTGCACGGCGCTCACGCCGCGGGTGTTTTGCGCGGTCAGCGCGGCGATGGCCGACAGGCCGTGCACGCCATGGGCGGCGAAGGTCTTCAGATCCGCCTGGATGCCGGCGCCGCCTCCGGAATCGGAGCCGGCGATGGTGAGGGCGCAGGTGGGGCGGGGGGGCTTGCTCATTGGTGGGCGGTGGGGTTATCGCGGCTGAAGCCGCTCCTACGGGGGTGGCTGCGGGGGTTATCGCGGCTGAAGCCGCTCCTACAGGACTTCGGAGGCGTAGTCGGCGAGGCGCGAGCGTTCGCCGCGGCGCAGGGTGATGTGTGCGCTGTGGGCCCAGTTCTTGAAGCGGTCTACCGCATAGGTGAGTCCCGAGGTGGTTTCGGTGAGATAAGGCGTGTCGATCTGCTCGACGTTGCCCATGCAGATGATCTTGGTGCCGGGGCCGGCGCGGGTGATCAGGGTCTTCATCTGCTTTGGCGTGAGGTTTTGCGCCTCGTCGACGATTACCCAGCGGGTGAGGAAGGTGCGGCCACGCATGAAGTTCATCGAGCGGATCTTGATCCGCGACGCCAGCAGGTCGTTGGTCGCACCGCGGCCCCAGGCGCCGTGGTCGTCGGTATGAGTAAGCACTTCCAGGTTGTCGGTCAGCGCGCCCATCCACGGCGTCATCTTTTCTTCCTCGGTGCCGGGCAGGAAGCCGATGTCTTCGCCGACACTCACCGTTGCGCGCGTCATGATGATTTCACGATAGCGTTGCACGTCCATCGTCTGCGCCAGCCCGGCCGCCAGGGCCAGCAGCGTCTTGCCGGTGCCGGCAGTGCCAAGCAGCGTCACCAGGTCGATTTCCGGATCCATCAGCGCGTTCAAGGCGAAGTTCTGCTCGCGGTTGCGGGCGTTGATGCCCCAGACCTGGTGTTGCGTGGACCGGAAATCGTCGACGATCTGCAGGACCACCCGCTCGCCGTCGAGCTTGGCCACTTTCAGTTCCACTTCGTCGTCGCCGGGCAGGTACAGGAACTGGTTCGGATACCAGCCGTCGTCGGCGGTCCGGCGCACTTCATAGAAGGTGCGGCCTTTTTCCGTCCATGAGCGCAGGTTGCCTTCGTGCTGCTCCCAGAAATCGACCGGCAGTTCGGTGGCGCCGGTGAACAGCAGGTTGAAATCGTCGATCGCGCGATCGTTCTCGTAGTCTTCGGCCGTGACATTGCAGATCGACGCCTTGATGCGCAGGTTGATGTCCTTGGACACCAGCACCACCGGAATGCCCGGATTGTCGTCGCGCAATTGCAGGATGGAGCCCAGGATCAGGTTGTCCGGCATCACGTTGCCGAAGCGCTTGCCGGTCTCCACCGGCTTGAGCTGGAACAACAGCTTGCCCACGCTCTCGGCGTTGCGCAGTTGCAGACCCTTCGGCTGCGCCAGCGGAATGCCGTGCTCGATGCTCTTGTTGCCGTTGGCCTCGACCAGCTCGTTGAGGAAACGACTGACCTGACGCGCGTTCCGGCTGGCTTCCGAGTGTCCCTTCTTTCCGTTGTCCAGCTCTTCGAGCACCATCATCGGTATGAACACGTCGTGCTCTTCGAACTTGAACAAGGCCGTCGGGTCGTGCATCAGCACGTTGGTGTCCAGCACGTAGATGCGCTTGCTTCGCGTCATTGAGTAATCCTATGGGCAGTCAGATGAATGAACGGACAGCGGTGGGCCGCCATGGCTCGCGGGGCGAGACGGCGGAAGGAAGGGACGAGGCGGGTTGTCACTTTGCCAGGAACGCCTGGGTCGGGGAGTCCACGGCAGCCAAAGGGCGTCGGGGACGGCGTGGCACGGTCGGAGGGATGGGCATTCGGTCGTTCAGAACTTCATCGGATCCATGATGGCGTCGAGATTGAGGTGATCGCAGAATTCCATGAAATCGTCGCGCAGCGCGGCGATGTGCATGTTCGCCGGGATGCCGATGGTGACTTGCGCGGTGAACATCTCAGCGCCGGTCTGCATCGCGCGGTACCGGGAACTGTGCAGGCTTTCGATGGTGATGCCCTGCTTGTCGAAAAAATCGGCAAGCTGGAACAGGATGCCCGGCTTGTCGGCGGCAACGACCTCGACGATGTAGGGCAGCAGGTTGGATTGCACCGGCTTGGGCCCGGTGCGGTACCAGACCAGCTTGAAACCTTCCTCGCGCTCGAGTCGGGTCAGCATGGCTTCCAGCTTGGCCACCGCGTCCCAGGAACCGATCGCCAGCGCCGTGACCGAAACGTCGCGGCCCACCGTCGACAGTCGCGCGTCGACCATGTTGCAGCCGGATTCGGAGATGCGCCGGGTCACCGCCAGCAGCGGCGACTGAGGGTGCGTGGTGTACGCGCTGATCAGGAGATGGTTTTCGTTCGCGGCGGGTCGAGCGGGTACGTCGGTCAATGCAGTCTTCCCTGGATGGCACAGCCAACATGCCGCTGATGGGGTCAGCATACTTGCCGCCGCTTTGCGCCCGCAAGTAACATCGCACCTGACTTCTCCCAGGCTACCTCCTTGCACCTGTCCGGCAGCATCACTGCACTGGCTACTCCGTTCACCGGCGCCGGTGAGATCGACTTCCCAGCCTGGGGCCGACTGCTCGATGCGCAACTGGCAGGCGGCACCAGCGCCGTGGTGGTGGCCGGTTCCACCGGCGAAGCCGCCGCGCTCAGCGATCCCGAGTACGCCAGCCTGATCCAGGCTGCCGCGGCCAGGATCGGCGGGCGCATCCCCGTGCTTGCCGGTTCCGGCCAGTCGAATACCGCCAAGACGATCGCGCAGACCCAGCTGGCTCGCGACAGCGGCGCCGATATCGCGCTGGTGGTGACGCCGCCCTATGTTCGCCCGACCCAGGCGGGCCTGGTCGCGCACTATCGGGAAGTGGCCGAGCAGGGCGGACTGCCGGTGGTGCTGTACAACGTGCCCGGACGCACCGGTTGCGACCTGCTGCCGGAAACGGTGGCGCAGTTGGCCGGACATCGCAACATCATCGGAATCAAGGAAGCGCGGGGCGACGAGCCGCGCTGGAATGCGCTGTATCCCCTGGCATCGGCCAGCTTTGCCTTGCTCAGCGGCGACGATCCCACGTTCCTGCGCGCGATGCGCGGCGGCGCGAGCGGGGTAATCTCGGTGGCGTCGAACGTCGTCCCGCGCGCATTCGCCGCCATCTGCCGGCTGCTGAAAAGCGGCCAGGTCGACCAGGCCATGGCGCTGGACCAGCGCCTTCAGGGCCTGTACGAGTTCCTCGGCGTCGAGCCCAATCCGATCCCGCTCAAGGCCATCCTGCAACGCCTGGGGATCGGCGAGGGGCTGCGCCTGCCCTTGATGCCGCTGTCCGCGGCGCACGCCGGTTCGGCCGATCGCATCACCGGGCTCTGCCGCGACATCGAATCCCAACTACAATGACGAACTTTAACAATCGGGCGGCTGTCGATCTTGGACACCGCCCGGCCGCTGGCCCATTCCGCAGGAGAACCCGATGACTTCCACCCCCCGTTTGATGCGTCCGCTGTTGCTCGGCGCTGTGGTTCTTGCGCTGGCTTCCGCCAGCAGCGGCTGCAGCTGGTTCAAACACCGCTCAAGTTATGCGCAAAGCGTAGAGAACCGTCCGCTGGAAGTGCCGCCGGACCTCGACCTGCCCAACACTTCTTCGGCGACAGCGATGCCGACCGCTTCGGCGCTGGCTAGCACCTCGTCCGTCACCGATATCCGGCTGGCCGACACGGCCGCCGCGGCGTATCCGAAGATCGGCCAGGCCCTGGACGGCATTTCCGGCGTGGTGATCAACGGCCGCGCGGAAGCACTGGGTAGCTACGATGTGACCTATCAGGGTCAGAGTTTCCTGGTTCGGGTCCTGGACTCCAACAGCGGCGGCAGCCGATTGATTGCGCTGAGCGCGGATGGGCGGATGTTGAGCAGCGGGCCGGCGGCGGAGTTGCTGGCGGCGGTTAAGGCGAAGCTTTGATTGAATTGGGAATCGCGGCTGGCTGTTAACAGACGAACGTCTGGTCAGCCGCTCCTACAGGGGCATCGCGGCTGAAGCCGCTCCTACAAGGGGGCGGTTTGGGGTTAGCGCTTGAGCTCGGACAGTTTGCCGGGCTTGCCGTCCCATTCGGCGGCATCGGCGGGCGCGTCGGCGCGCACGGTGATCACCGGCCACTCTTTCGACAGCTCGGCGTTGAGGGCGATGAATCCTTCCTGGCCTGCGGGCACGTCGTCTTCCGGATAGATTGCCTTGGCTGGGCACTCCGGCTCGCAAAGCGTGCAATCGATGCACTCATCCGGGTCGATGACCAGGAAATTCGGACCTTCGTGGAAACAGTCGACGGGGCAGACCTCGACGCAGTCGGTGTATTTGCAGCGTATGCAGTTCTCGACTACGACGAAGGGCATGTTGCGTCCGGCGAAAGAAGGCGGTGGCGCTCCCTACGAGGTTCGAACTCGTGTTCCAGCCTTGAGAGGGCCGTGTCCTGGACCACTAGACGAAGGGAGCGCATGGATTGCACCGATGGCAGAGGCTAGTATAGCGGCTTGACCACCCTGTCGCCTAGGCTTTGCCGGCGACTCTTCCGGCCGGAAGGAATCTGGCCCAGAGATCCCATGACGGAAACAATGACAGTAAGCCTGCGTGCCCCGCGCATAGTTCCGCGCGACGCACACGGCATTTCCCGCAAGGACATCAGTCCGAACGCGCTGCGGGTTCTTTATCGATTGCGTGAAGGCGGGTTCGCTTCGTACCTGGTCGGCGGCGCTGTGCGCGATCTGCTGATCGGCGGCCATCCGAAGGATTTCGACGTCGCCACCGACGCCACGCCCGAGCAGGTCAAGACCCTGTTCCGCAATTGCCGCCTGATCGGCCGCCGCTTTCGGCTCGCGCACGTGATCTACGGCCGCGAGATCATCGAGGTCGCGACCTTCCGCGCCAACGAGGACGACGGCAGCGGCGATCGCGAGACGGTGAGCGAGGGCAGGCTCAGTCGCGACAACGTTTATGGCACGGTCGAGGACGATGCGGTCCGCCGCGACTTCACCGCCAACGCCCTGTATTACGCGATCGAGGATTTTTCCGTTCGCGACTACGTTGGTGGCTTCGAAGACGTGCAGGCGCGCGTGCTCAAGCTGATCGGCGATCCGGAAGCGCGCTACCGCGAAGATCCCGTGCGCATGCTGCGTGCCGTGCGATTGGCGTCGAAGCTGGATTTTTCCATCGATCTGGCAGCCGCGGAGCCGATCCCCCGGCTGGCGCCGCTGTTGTCCGGCTCCGCGCCGGCGCGGCTGTTCGATGAGTGCCTGAAAATGTTCATGGCCGGGCACGCCGAAAAAAGCTTCCTGTCGATGGAACGTCATGGTCTGTTGCCGGTGTTGTTCCCGGAAACGGCGAAGGCCTTGCTCACCAATCGCAGTGGCGCCTTGCGATCGACGGTGATGCAGGCATTGCGCAGCACCGATTTGCGCATCGCGGAAGACAAGCCGGTGACCCCGGCTTTCCTTTTTGCGGCGCTGCTATGGCCGGCTTATTGCCGCGAACTGGCTGTGTTGCAGAAGGCCGGCGTCGATCCCTCCGTCGCCCAGCAACGCGCCGCCGACCGGGTTACCTTGCACCAGGCCGAGCGGATTGCGTTGCCGCGCCGCTTCTCCCTGCCGATGCAGGAAATCTGGCTGCTGCAACCGCGCTTCTCCCAGCGCCAGCGCAAACGCGTGTTTCGCTTGCTGGCGCATCCGCGCTTTCGCGCCGCCTTCGATTTCCTCGAACTGCGGCTGAGCGGGAATCCGGAAATCGCTGAGGATGTCGCCTTCTGGCGCGAGGCGCAGTTGCAATCGCCCGAGCACCTGGCCGATGCGCTCGAGTCCACCCGCGCCGGCGGCGGCGAGCACCATGAGTCCGATTCCGCGTCGCAGGCGCCCAGGAAGCGCCGCCGTCGCCGGCGTCCGCCCAGTGCCTTGCAGCCGGCGAGCGTGCCGGAATGATTCCGCCGCCCATCCGTGCGTTCATCGGTCTCGGCGCCAATGTCGGCGAGGTCGAGACCACGTTGACCGAAGCCATGTGGGCGATCGATTCCCTGCCGCAGACCAGCATTCGCGCGCAATCGAAGTTCTACCGCACGCCGCCCTGGGGTTTGCTCGACCAACCGGAATTCATCAATGCCGTGGTCGAGGTGCAGACCCGGCTGGTTCC
>JBAZBG010000094.1:0-7286 GCA_041671585.1 Arenimonas sp.
AAGGCCGGCCAAGTGCTTGCCCGCATCGATGGCGATCGCGTGCGCCTGGAGGCGCAGCGGCAGCTGGCGACGGTGCACAAGCTCGAGAACAACTTCCGGCGTTCGCAGGAACTGGCCGCCAGGAAGCTGGTCAGCGCCGAGGCCAGCGACCAGATCAAATACGACCTGGAATCGGCCCGGGCCAGCTACGCCCTGGCCAAGCTTGAACTGTCGTATACCAATATCACCGCGCCGATCAGCGGCGTGGTCGCCCAGCGCATGGTCAAGCCCGGCAACCTGATTGCCTTGAATGCGCCGGTGTTCCGCATCGTCAACAACTCGCATCTGGAAGGCGTGCTCAATGCGCCCGAGCGTGAGATGGGCCGGTTGAAAGTGGGCCTGCCCTTGCGCATGGTGGTCGATGCGGTGCCGGGCAAGGTATTCGTCGGCAAGGTCGATCGCGTCAGTCCGGTGATGGATTCCGGCAGCGGCACCTTCCGCGTTGTCTGCGCATTCGACAATGCGCCTGAACTGCGTCCAGGCATGTTCGGCCGGATCGAGGTGGTCTACGACCAGCGCCAGGATGCGTTGACCGTGCCGCGCATTGCCTTGCTTGAAGACGAAGGCGAGCCCGCCGTGTACATCGTGGTCGGCAAGAAAGCCAAGCGCGTGCCGGTGGAACTGGGTTACACCAACGGCGAGATCGCCGAAGTGCGCAAGGGTCTGAAGGACGGCGACCTGGTGGTCACCGCCGGCAAGGTTGCGATCCGTGACGGCACCGAAGTGCAGGTCATCGACGCCAGCGGCGCCGCCAGCAAGGCGGTGGCAGTCGAGGCCAACGGCAAATGAATCTCGTCGAATTCGCTACCCGCCGCCGGGTGACCGTGGCGATGGTGACTTTTACCTTCGTGCTGTTCGGCTTCATCGCCCTGCGCGATCTCAAGGTCAACCTGCTGCCCGACCTGAGTTATCCCACCTTGACGGTGCGCACCGAATACACCGGCGCCGCGCCGGCGGAAATAGAAACGCTGATCAGCGAGCCGGTCGAGGAAGCGGTTGGCGTGGTCAAGAACCTGCGCAAGCTGAAATCCATTTCCCGCACCGGCCAAAGCGATGTCGTGCTCGAGTTCGCCTGGGGCACCGACATGGACCAGGCCAGCCTGGAGGTGCGCGACAAACTCGACGTGCTGCGCTTGCCGCTGGAATCCAAGCCGCCCGTGCTGCTGCGCTTCAATCCATCGACCGAGCCGGTGATGCGCCTGGTGATGACCACGCCGGAGAAAATCTCGGGTAGCGAGCAGGCCGAATTGATGCGCCTGCGCCGCTACGCTGACAACGAATTGAAGAAGCGCCTGGAACCCGTCGACGGCGTTGCCGCGATCAAGGTCGCCGGCGGCCTGGAAGACGAAGTGCAGGTGATGGTCGATGCCGACCGCCTGGCGCAGCTGAACATTCCCGCCAACCTGGTCATCGACCGGCTCAAGCAGGAAAACGTCAACATCTCCGGTGGCCGCATCGAAGAAGGCAGCGAGCGCTACCTCGTGCGTACGGTCAACCAGTTCACCAACCTGGATCAGATGCGCGATCTGCTGGTGACCACGGTCGAGGGCGTGCCGGTGCGCTTGCGTGACGTGGCGACGGTGACCCAGGGCTACAAGGAACGCGAGGCGGTAATCCGCTTCAAGGGCCGCGAGGCTGTCGAGCTGGCGATCTACAAGGAAGGCGACGCCAATACCGTGGCGGTGGCCCAGGCCGTGACCAAGGCCCTGCGACAGTTGGAATCGGTTGGCAAGGTGACGGAGCCCGGAGCCAAGCCGGCACCGGTAAAGCCGGGCGTGTACAGCATCGACGGACTGCCGGTGCAGACCATCGAGGACCAATCCAAATTCATCCAGAGCGCGCTGTCGGAAGTGAAATTCGAGGCCCTGATCGGCGGTGTGCTGTCGATCCTGATCATCTTTTTCTTCCTGCGCGATGGCTGGAGCACGTTCGTCATCGGTCTGTCGTTGCCGGTGTCGATCATCGCCACCTTCTTTTTCATGGACCGGCTCGGTCTGAGCCTGAATGTCATGTCGCTCGCCGGCCTCGCGTTGGCCACCGGCATGGTCGTGGACGATTCCATCGTCGTCCTGGAGAGCATCGCCAAGGCGCGCGAGCGCGGCTTGAACAACTTGCAGGCGGCCATCGCCGGTACCAAAGAGGTGAGCATGGCCGTGGTGGCGTCGACGCTGACCACGGTTGCGGTGTTCTTCCCGCTGGTGTTTGTCGAGGGTGTGGCCGGCCAGTTGTTCAAGGACCAGGCCCTGACCGTGGCGATCGCGCTGATGATTTCGCTGGTGGTGTCCCTGACCCTGATTCCGATGTTGTCCTCGATCAAGGACAAGGGCGCGATGGCGTTCAAGCCCGAGGATCCGCATCCGGAGTGGACTCCAAAAGGCCGTGTGGGACGCGTGGCGGCCGGAGCCACGCGCGGCGTTCGCGCGGCGAGCCGTTGGAGCACTTTCGGCCTGAGCTGGTTCGTTGTTGCCGGCGGTCGCCTGTTCGCCAAGACGATCGGTCGCTGGCTGGCCAAGGTCGGCGAAATCGTACTCATGCCCTATGAAAAGGCCGCCGCCTGGTATCGCGGCATCCTGCCCAGGGCGCTTGACCGGCCGTGGCTTATCCTCGGTAGCGCCAGCGTCGCCTTCGCGGTCGCGCTGCTGGTGGCGAGCACGCTTGGCACCGACCTGATTCCGCAACTGGCGCAGGACCGCTTCGAGATGACCGCCAAGCTGCCGCCGGGTACGCAGCTGCGCGAGACCGATGCACTGGTCAGTGCAGTCCAGCAGGCGCACGACGGCGACAAGGACATCGAAGCGCTGTATGGCGTCAGCGGCACCGGCACGCGCCTGGATGCCAATCCCACCGAGTCCGGCGAGAACGTGGCCAAGCTCAGCGTCGTGCTTGGCGAACATTACAGCAGCGAAACCGAAGCGGCCGTGACCGAGCGGATGCGCGCCACGATGGCCAAGTATCCGGATATCGCCGTGAAGTTCGGCCGTCCGCAGCTATTCAGTTTTTCCACGCCGCTGGAAATCGAGTTGCGCGGCACCGATCTGGAGGCGATCCAGCGCGCGGGCAGGAAGCTGGCCGGGCTACTGCAATCCTCGCCGCATTTCGCCGACGTAAAATCGTCGGTGGAGCAGGGCTATCCCGAAATCCAGATTCATTTCGACCAGGAGCGCGCCGCCGACCTGGGTCTGACCTCGCGCCAGATCGCCGACCAGGTGGTGCGCCAGGTGCGCGGCGAAGTGGCCACCCGTTACAGCTTCCGTGATCGCAAGATCGACGTGCTGGTGCGCGGTAGCGAGAAGGATCGCGCGTCGGTGGCCGACATACGCCGCATCATCGTCAATCCGCAAAGCGACCGGCCGGTGACGCTGGAGTCGGTCGCCGACGTGGTGGAGACGGTGGGTCCGAGTGAAATCCATCGCGCCGACCAGACCCGAGTTGCGATCGTGTCCTCCAACCTGCGCGACATTGACCTGGGCACCGCCGTGGCGGAAGTTCGGCAGTTGGTCCAGAACAATCCGCTCGGTGCGGAGATCAAGCTGGCCTTCGGCGGGCAGAGCGAAGAGCTGGACAGCTCCATTCGATCGCTGCTGTTCGCCTTCGGCTTGGCCATGTTCCTGGTCTACCTGGTGATGGCCTCGCAGTTCGAGTCGCTGCTGCATCCGTTCGTGATCATGTTCTCGGTGCCACTGGCCATCGTCGGCGCGGTGATGGCCCTGTGGCTATCGAATTCGCCGGTATCGGTGGTTGTGTTCATCGGCCTGATCCTGCTGGTCGGCATCGTGGTCAAGAACGCAATCGTGTTGATCGACAAGGTCAACCAGCTGCGCGAAGAAGGTGTGGCCAAGAAGGAAGCGATCTGCCGCGGCGCCGAATCGCGCCTGCGTCCGATCATCATGACCACCATGACCACCTTGTTCGGCTTCGCGCCGCTGGCTTTCTTTGGCGGCGATGGCGCCGAGGTGCGGGCGCCGATGGCGATTACCGTGATCGGCGGCCTGGCGGTCTCCACCATTCTGACGCTGGTGGTGATTCCGATCATGTACAACTTGCTCGATCGCAAGTCGGATGCCTCTTACCGCGAGCGCGGCAAGATTGCCGAGCTGCCTGCCACTGTTGAGGGCGCGCTGCCATGACCTTGGCCGAACTCAGCCTGCGCCGGCCGGTAACGGCCGTGATGTTCTTCGTCTCAATGGTGGTGATCGGCCTGATCGCCTCCTTCCGGCTGCCGCTGGAGCAGTTTCCGGAAGTGAACGTGCCGTTCCTGATGGTGAACTTTCCGTACCCGAGTTCGACGCCCCAGGAAGTGGAACGCAGCATTACCCGGCCGGCCGAAGAGGCATTGGCGACCCTGCCTGGTATCCAGGCGATCAATTCGACCAGCCGCGCCGACGGCTCGCTGATCTTCATCCAGTTCAAGGATTGGGACCGGGACATCAACATCGCGTCCACGGAAGCGCGCGACCGCATCGATGCGATCCGCGGCGACCTGCCGGACGACCTGCAACGCTATTTCGTGCAGAACTTCTCGCCCAGCGACCAGCCGATCATCAAGCTGCGTTTTTCCAGCGGTCGCGACCTGAGCAAGGAATACGAACTGATCGACCGTGAGGTCAAGCGGCGTATCGAACGAGTCCCGGGCGTGGCCCGCGTCGATGTCACCGGCGCGAAACCTTCAGAGGTCGAGATTTCCATCGACCCGGCCCGCCTGGGCGCGGCCAACATCGGCCTCAACCAGTTGGCGGCCAAGCTGCAGGCCATCAACTTCTCGGTGTCGGCCGGCGAAATCAACGAAGGCAAGCGCCGTTTGCGCGTACAGCCGATCGGCGAAGTGCGCAAATTGGACGAGTTGCGCGATCTGGTACTGAACGAGCAAGGGCTCAAGCTGTCCGACATCGCCGAAGTCCGGCTCAAGGCGCAGCGCCAGGACGTCGGTCGCCGCTTGGATGGCCGTCCCGCCGTCGGCCTGGACATTTTTCGCGAGCAATCGGCGAACCTGGTCGACGTCGCGCGCCGGGTGTCGGCCGAAATCGACAAGATCGAACGGTCGCCCGAGCTCGAAGGCATCAAGACCCTGGTGTTCGACGACCAGGCGGCAAGCGTGACCGATTCGATCAAGGACCTGATCGAAGCGGGCGCGATCGGTTCGTTCCTGTCGATGCTGGTCCTGTACTACTTCCTCCGTCACTGGCCGAGCACCTTGATGGTGACCCTGGCGATTCCGATCTGCATCGTGATGACCTTGGGCGCGATGTTCTTCCTCGGTATCTCCCTGAACATCCTGTCGATGATGGGACTCTTGCTCGGCATTGGCATGCTGGTCGACAACGCGGTGGTGGTGGTCGAGAGCATCTACCAGTACCGCGAGAAGTATCCGAACGATCCGATGCGCTGCGCCATCGAGGGCACCCGCGCGGTGCAGTTGGCGATCAGCGCCGGCACCCTGACCAGTATCATCGTGTTCCTGCCGAATCTGTTCGGCGAAACCAACATGATTAGCATCTACCTCTCGCAGGTGGCGATGACCATCACCATCGCGCTGTTGTGTTCGTGGCTGGTCGCAGTCAGTTTGATCCCGATGATCAGCGCCCGCCTGGCCACGCCGCCGGCGGTGACCACCGCTCATGGTTTCATCCCGGCGCTCAGCCGCAAGTACGGTGGCCTGTTGCGCTGGTCGCTGGAACACCGCGGCAAGGCGCTGATGGCGATCCTGCTGATCGTGGGCGTGAGCCTGGTGCCGATGAAGTTCACCAAGTTCGACATGTTCGGCGAGGACCCAGGGCGGGAAATGGGCATGTACCTGAACTGGAAGGGCTCCTACACGCTGGAGCAGATGTCCGACGAAATCGCCAAGGTCGAGAAACACCTGGAGGCCAACCGCGAGCGCTATCACCTCAAGCAGATTTATGTATTCTTCGCCGAGGAAGGCTGGGGCGGCATTCGCGTCGAGCTGAAGGACGACGACAGCGACCCGAAAATCATCAAGGAGCTGATGCGCGAGGAGATGCCGAAGCTGGCCCGCGCCGAAGTGGGTTTTGAAGGAGGTGGCGACAACAACGGCACCCAGGGCAACGAGATCACGGTCTACGTCAACGGCGATTCCAGCGAGGCGCTCGTGGAACTGGCCGAGGGCATGGTGCCCTTGCTGGCGCAGCGCAAGGAGTTGCGCGACGTACGGGTGAATTCCGGCGACGAGAACAGCGAAATCCAGGTCACCGTCAATCGCGAGCGCGCGGCCTTGTATGGGTTCAGCGCGCAGGAAGTGGCGCAATACATCGGTATCGCGTTGCGCGGTGCGCCCTTGCGCGAGTTCCGCCGCGGCGATGCCGAGGTCCCGGTTAACGTGCGCTTCTCCGGATCGGACAAGTTCCGGGTCGAGGATCTGTCCAACCTGAACCTGCGTCGCGACGACGGCAGTACCGTGCCGCTGCTGTCCGTGGTCGACGTCAACCTGCGCCGTGGCGCCTCGCAGATTTCCCGGCAGGAGCGCCTGACTTCGCAAGCGATTACGGCCAACGTCGCCGAGAAGTCGACCAAGGAAGAAGCACGCAAGGCGGTCGAGGAAGTAATGCGCAGTGCGAACTATCCGGCCGGCTACGCCTGGAGTTGGGGGCAGACCTTCTTCCAGGACGACGAGGCCGGCGCGCAGATGGGCTTCAACATGCTCATCGCCATTTTCATGATCCTGGTAGTGATGGCGGCGGTATTCGAGTCGATGTTGTTCCCGATGGCGATCCTGAGCAGCATCGTGTTCTCGTTCCTGGGCGTGTTCTGGCTGTTCGCCCTCACCGGCACTACGTTCTCGATCATGTCGATGATCGGCATGCTGGTGTTGATGGGGGTGGTGGTCAACAACGGCATCGTGATGGTGGAGCACATCAACGCGCTGCGCCGCCGCGGGTTGTCCCGGACCGACGCCTTGGTCGAAGGCAGCAAGGAGCGGTTGCGGCCGATTCTCATGACCATGGCCACGACCATTCTCGGCATGTTGCCGTTGTGCCTGGCCGGCACGCAGATGGGCGGCGATGGCCCGCCGTACTATCCGATGGCCCGCGCCGTCGCTGGCGGGTTGGCATTCTCGACCGTGGTCAGTCTGCTGTTCCTGCCGACCATCTACACGATTCTTGATGACATGGGCGCCAACGTGCGCCGCATCATTCACCGAGCCCGGGACAAGGCGCCGTTTGCCAGGCTGAAGCCGGCTGTCGTCGATCCAGCGCCGTGATCGACCGGGACGAACGGATTCCGCTCGTCCC
>JBAZBG010000095.1:0-1960 GCA_041671585.1 Arenimonas sp.
GCCAGCCCGTAGGCCTTCGAGAAAGTGCGGGTAACGATCAGGTTGGGGTACTTCGGCAGCAGGGTAATTGCGGAAACCAGCGCCGGGTCGGTGACATATTCGAGGTAGGCCTCGTCGACGATGACCAAGGCGTTCGGCCGGAGCCGCGCCAGGAAATCGTCCAATACCGACGTGCTGAACCAGGTGCCGGTCGGATTGTTGGGGTTGGCCAGGTAGATCAGGCTGGTGCGGGTACTGACACGCGCGGCAATCGCATCCAGGTCATGTCCGCGCGGCATCGGCGCGGACGCCGGCTGGGCAGGAACCTTGATAAATTTCGCATCAGCCGCCTGCGCCGCGATCGCGTACACCGCAAAGCCAAACTCCGATGCGATCACGTCCACGTTCGGGCCGGCGAAAACCTGCGCCAGCATCATCAGCAATTCGTGCGAGCCGTTGCCGAGGACTATCTGCCCGGGCGCGAGCGCCAATTGGCTGGCGAGCGCGAGTTTCAAGTCGGTGCCGAGCGGGTCTGGGTAGCGATGGAGGTCGGCAAGACAGGACAGCACGGCGTCTCGCACGCGCGGGCTGGGGCCATACGGATTTTCGTTCGAGCCGAGCTCGAGCAGCGCCGAATCCCCGAACTTTCGCCGCAGGGCAACGATGTCATGGCCCGGATCGTAAGCGCGCAGGCGCTTGATGCCTGCCTGCGCCAACGCGTCGAAATCCGGCACGAGCATGGTCAGAGCAACGCCACCGGATACGATCCCAGTATCTTGACGTCGGCCGCGTACTCGCCCAATTCGGACAATGCGTTCCTGACCGGATCGTCGTCGACATGACCGGCGACATCGATGAAGAAAGCGTATTGCCACAGCCCGGCATGCGAAGGCCGGGATTCGATCCGGTTCATGCTGATGCCGTATTTCGCGAACGGCCGTAGCACGTTGAACAAGGCGCCGGGCTGGTCGCGGACAAAGACCAGCAGTGAGGTGCGATCGTGGCCGGAGGCATTGAACAGCTCGCGACCCAGCACCAGGAAGCGCGTGGTGTTGTCCTGGCGATCCTCGATCGGCCCGGCGATCACTTTCTTCAGGCCGTAGACGTGACCGGCCGACTCACCGGCGATGGCCGCGACATCATCGGCCAGGCGCGCGCGACGCGCTGCCTCCGCATTGCTTGCGACCGCGAGCCTTTCGACCTGCGGCAGGTTCTGCCGCAGCCATGCCTTGCACTGCGCCAGCGACATCGCATGCGAACAGACGCGCTCGATGTCTTCGATGTGCCCGGTGCGCGAGAGCAGGTACTGGTGCACGTGCAGTTCGACTTCGCCGCAGATCTTCAGGCTGGAGGTCAGGAACATGTCCAGCGTGGACTGGATCGTGCCCTGCCCCGAATTTTCCACGGGAACGACGCCGAAGTCGGCATGGCCGGCTTCCACTTCCTGGAAGACTTCTTCGATGCTCCCCAGCGGCAAGCCGCGCGCCGAATGACCGAAGTGCTTGATCAGGGCTTGTTGGGAGAAGGTCCCTTCCGGTCCCAGGAAACCAACTTTCAATGGCTCCTGCTGGGCCAGGCAGGCCGACATGATTTCCCGGAACAGGCGCAGCAGGACATCGTCGGCGAGCGGCCCGTCGTTGCGGTCCAGTACTTGCCGCAACACCTGCGCCTCGCGCTCGGGCCGGTAGTAATCGATCGCGGCCTTCAGTGGCCCCTTGGCCTTGCCGACGCGCTGCGCCCAGCCGGCGCGTTCGGCAATCAGGGACTGGATCTGCCGGTCGATGCCATCAATACGCTCACGCGCTTCGGCCAATGCCGGCGTCGGCTCGGCAGGTTCCTGCTTTGGCTTCTTGCCCCGGGTCGCCATGGCCTAGCCGTGCTTCTGGCGGAAATCCGCCATGAAGTCCACCAGCGCCTGGACGCCTTCCAGGGGCATCGCGTTGTAGATCGACGCACGCATGCCGCCAAGGGCGCGGTGGCC
>JBAZBG010000095.1:2060-7261 GCA_041671585.1 Arenimonas sp.
GTGCTGTCCGGGCCGGCAAGGTTCAACGGCAGCAGGGCCGCCAGCGTGGTGGCGCCACCTTGCAGAAACAACACGGCATAGTCGTCAGGGACGCCCATCAGCTCGCGTAAATCGCGCTCGGCTTCCGCGGCGCAGTCGATGAAAGCCTGGCCGCGATGGCTGACCTCCATCACCGAGGCGCGTTCGCCTTTCCACTCAAGCAATTCCGCCTGCACCTGGGCAAGGACGGCGACGGGCAGCGCGGCCGGACCGGCGCTGAAATTGAAAGCACGCGACATGGGGAAACCTCGAAGTGATGGGTCAGGCTAACACGCGATTCGGCCACGCCGAAAGACGAAAAGCGAGTGTGCTGGATGCTTTCTAGAGCGTTCGCTCGAATTCCCCCGGAGGCAGCGGAAGCGCGAATAAATTGCCCTGGCCGAACTCGCATCCCAGCTCCAGGAGCAGCGTGCGCTGTTCGTCGGTTTCGATCCCTTCGGCGGTCAGCAACAGGCCAAGATCCTTGGCGAAGCCGATGATGGTGCGCACGATCGCGCGGTGCCGGGGATTGACGGTAACGTCGCGGACGAAGCTCTGGTCGACCTTGAGCGCGTCGAACGAGGAGGCGGCAAATGCTTCGAGCGAGGAATAGCCGGTGCCGAAATCGTCCACGGCCAGACCGACCCCGAGCGCCTTCAACGCCTCCAGTTGCTCGCGGGCGTGACCGCTGCCCGAGCGAAATACGCTTTCGGTCACCTCCAGCCGCAGGCACGACGGAGGAATCTTGTAGTTCTGCAGCAGGTGGAACACGTCCTCGGTCAGCTCCGCCGAACCCATCTGCCGCTCGTCGACATTGACGTTCATCACCAGCGAATGCCATTCCGGGCGCTGGCGCCGCCAGAACGCCAGCTGTCGGCAGGCCTCGCGCAAAACCCAGGCATCCAGCTCGACGATCAGGCCTGTTTCCTCGGCCAACGGCAGGAACTGCGACGGCGGCAACAGGCCGCGAATCGGATGCAGCCAGCGCACCAGGGCTTCGGCACCAACCAGCCGGCCGCCATCCAATGCCACGATCGGGTGGTAGTGCAGGATGAACTCGGCACGCTCCAGGGCCAGCCGAAAGTCCGTTTCCATCTGAAAACGCTTGCGCACCTCATCGTGCATGCCCTCGTCGAAGACCACGAAGCCGGACTTCCCGGCGGCCTTGGCGCGGTACATGGCGGTATCGGCATCGCGCAGAACCTGGTCGGGCGAGTCATAGTCCGGGCGGCCCAGGACAATGCCCAGGCTCGCGGCCGAAAACACTTCCTGGCCGCCAATGCTGAAGGGGCGTTCAAACAAGGTCAGCACGCGCTTGGCGATGTTCACCGCTCGCTCGTAATCGCAAGAGCCTTCCGGCAGGAAGGTGAACTCGTCGCCGCCGTAGCGGGCAATCAGCACTTCGGGGGACAGCTCGTCTTCCAGCCGGCGGGCTATCTCCAGTAGCAGACGGTCGCCGGCGAGGTGACCCAGGCTGTCGTTGACCCACTTGAATCCATCCAGGTCGAGGAACAACACGGCGTAGGCAAACCTTCCGCGTCGTTCGTCGGGGGCCAGCCGCTCGGCGAGCCGGCGGTTGAACAAGGAGCGGTTCGGCAAGCCGGTCAGTGGATCGTGCGCTGCATGGAAGCGAAGCCGCGCCTCGGCCTCGCGCTGGCGGGTGATGTCGATGATGGTCCCGGTCAATTGACGCTGCCCGTCGACCTCGACGGGCCAGACGCTGACCTTGACATACACGCGCTGCCCGTTGCGATGGATCAGGCAACTTTCGAATTCCTGGGTGAAGTCGCCGCTGCTGCGGAAGTCCTTCCGCAGCGGCGCGGTGTCGTCCAGCGAATCCGGGGCCAGCAAGTCGACGTAGGACTTGCCCAACAGATCGAGTTCGGTCATGCCGAGCATGGACGCCAGGGCGCGATTGACGTACACCAGCTTCACCTGATCCATGATGAATACGCCGACGTGGCTCTGTTCGACCAGCGTGCGGTATTTGTTTTCCGAACTGATCAGCGCCTGTTGCATCCGGCGGCGCTCCTGGACGTCGACAGCGGAACCCGTGAAGTGCGCCGGTTCGTTGTTTTCGTCGCGGGTCACCCGGACGCTGGTGCTGACCCAGCGGATATTGCCGTTGGCGTCGTGCACGCGTGTTTCGTGGTGACTGAAGGCGCCATCGCGCAGGGCCCGTTCGACGAGTAGTTTCCGCTCGGACGGGTCGACATAGACATCGAGCATGTTGCCGAATTTCGCCTTGAGTGCTTCCGGACTCTTGAATCCAAGCATTGTCGCCAGGGCCTCGTTGACCTCGACGATCTCACCGCCCAGGCCGCTGCGGAACAGCCCGACCGGGGAATCCTGGAACAATTCGCGATAGCGGCGCTCGGCCTGGACCAGGGCTCGCTGTTGCCGGCGCTCTTCGGTCACGTCGCGGAGCGTACCCGTGGAGGCGATATCGCCCTGGTAATCGACGGCGTCGGCCCGGACCTCGCACAGGATCCGGCGTCCGTCCTTGCGAATCATCTGCAGTTCGTACAACTGCAGGTCGCGTGAGCCGTCTTCGCGTTGCCGGCGGCGCTCCGTCTGCGCATCGACGTCGGCCTGGTCCACCAGCTCCATGTAAGGCATGCCGATCAGTTCGTCGGGCTGGTAGCCGAGGATGCCGGCCATCGCCTGGTTGGCGAACCGGACAATGCCCCGCTGGATCAGGAAGACGCCGTCGCGCGTATTGTCGAGCAGCACCTGGTAAAGACTGCGAGACTGCTTGAGCGCCTGCTCGGCCTCGACCTGCGCAGTGATGTCCTCAAGCGAGCCTTCGAAAAAAATCGGCTTGCCGCCTGCGTCGAGAATGACGCGGGCGTTTTCGCTCACCCATATCTTGCTGCCGTCGCGCCGGAACACCTGCACCCTGACCTGGTCGATGTGACCTTCGGCGAGCAGCCGGGCATTGTCGCGCTCGTCGCCGGCCTGGTCGACATAGATGTCGCGGGACCGGTCGCAATGATGGAGCAGCAGTTCGGCCGGCGAGTCGAAGCCCAGGATGCGCGCCATTGCCGGATTGACATCCAGGAAACCACCGCCGGGCAAGCTGCGATAGATGCCTTCGGACGCTGAAAGGAACAAGTCACGGTACAGGCTTTCGCGCCGGAGGTCGTTCATCGCCTGATAGTCGTCCGGGAGTATCTGCAGCAAACAGAACAACCGAGATTCCGTTTCTCCGGGCAGCAGTTCCACATGCAGGCGTCCGGCCAGGACGCGTTCGTCGGCGCAGTGCACCTGGGTTTCCGCGTTCACTACGCGTCGCTCGGCGCGCAGGCTCTCCCATAACTGGACGCGGAATTCCAGGTCCGTCCACAAGCCGACTTCAATGGGAAGGCGACCGATGGCCTGTTCACGCGTATAGCCCGTGATTCTGACGAAGGCCGGATTGACGTCGATGAAACGGCCGTCATCCGCGCTGAGCAGCGCGATGATGCTTTCCGACGATGCGAATGCCTCAAGAAGGCGCACTCAGGTTCCCTGAGGAGTGGATTTCCTCAGGATAGCCCCGGCACCCAAAAGCGCCTAGCCCCGCCCGGCGCGCAACTGGCGAAGCTCAGGCCGCGCCCATATGCGGCGAATACACCAACAACGCAGTCATTGCGGCAGCGAGCACGGCGGCGGCTGCAATCAGCCACCACAACGCACCCGGATCAACGGGTGGGGGCGCTTCGATGCGATCACGCTCGTTGTGCGCGGGACCCGGAGCCGGCGGCACTTTGACCGATTTTATGGTCTGCGTGTGCGCCATTGCGCCGGCGCCACGGACACTGTCCTGGCCGCGCGCAGGCAAGCCCGGGGCTTCCAGCACGAAACGATGCTGGTCGATGACGATCTGGTCGCCGGGCGCGAGCACGGCATCGCGAACCGGCACGCCGTTGACGGTGGTGAAGTCGCTGTTGCCCAGTGCGCGCAGGACTACCCGATCGGCATGCAGTTCGAATTGCGCCTGCCGCTCGGCCAACGCCGGGTCGTCGATGCGGATGTCGCAGTTCGAAGCGCGCCCCACGACCTTGGGCTCGGTCAGGGTGAAGCTGCGCCCGTACAGGCTGCCGGAAACAGCGCGGATGGCGACGCGACTGGCGGAGACCCGCTGCGCTTCGGCCAGGGCCGGCGGTGCGGCGGCGGGAATCCGCTGGTCTATGCGCTCGGCGTGGTCCTCGCTGAGCACGATCTGAACCTGCTCCAGGCAGATCTGATCGCCCACATGCAGCAGGGCGATGCGACGAATCGGTCGGGCGTTGAGGTGCACGCCGGGCGTGCCCGGGGGCACGCGTAGCCAGATGCCACGACGGTCGCAGACCATGCTGGCGTGATGCGGCGCCAGCGCACGACCCGGGAGACAGATGCCCTGGCCGGCGCGACTGCCGATGCTTAGCTCGCCGTGGTCAAAGGCGACACTAGGGTGCTCGCCATTGGGAAACGTCAGTTGCATCGTTACTCCTCCGAGTCGCGAATCTAGCACAGGGTCCGCTCCTCGTTCTTGGTGCGAACGGCAAAACCCCGCAGAATAGGCCGATTCCACTTCCAGGACCGCCACGGAAAACTGCCGCCATGCCATCCATAGAAATCAAGCGCGCGCACGCCCGGCCGCTGCCCGAGGCAAAAAAATTGGTTCAACGGGTGGCCGATCACATCGCGGAGAGGTTCGACGTGGTCTGCGAGTGGGATGGAAATACCCTCAATTTCAGACGCAGCGGAGTGGACGGCCACATCCAGGTCAGCGCCAGCCAGATCCACGTCACCGCCCACCTGGGTTTCCTGTTGCTGGCCATCCGGGGCACAGTGGAGCGGGAAATCCATCGCTACCTGGATGAGGAGTTCGGTTCCCCGAAAGGCTGAGGGTCCCCGGCGAACAGGCGGCGGGAGATCGCCAGCTCCCTGGCGCCGACTTCGTCCAGGAACGAATCGGCCCCGCCGAGCGCGTCGAACGCGGTGAAGCCGCGCTCCAGGAACTTCTGCAACTCCGACAGGCCGGCCAGTTGCGCCGGCAGCCGCGCCGCCCTCAACAGCTTGTAGACGCCGTGCTTTTTTACCGCCGCATCCAGCGCGCGTCCGACCCGGAGCACCAGTTCAATCTGATGCCGGCGCAGGCGCGGGTAGTTGGCGCCACGGTACGCGCGGCAATAGTCGGCTACGGAAATGGGCGCCAG
>JBAZBG010000096.1:0-7258 GCA_041671585.1 Arenimonas sp.
CGCGCTTCCCGATCGCAACAGCGTGCACCTGGAAAAGGTCCCGGTCGCCTGGCTGAAGGCGTTCCTGGCGGGAATGTGGGCGGACGGTCGCTGGACCAGCGGCCAGATCAGCGGAAGCATCGATGTGTTCACTCCGAAGGCCGGCGCATTCGAAGTCCGCAGCGATCTCGGTCTGGCCGATGTCAGCATGGAAACGCCGGACGGCTTGCTGGCCGCTGCGGCGCTCAAGGGTCGCCTGCAATTGAACTATCGCGAGAAAGGGCCTGCGCAAAACGTCGACGCTCGATTCACCGTCAAGGGTGGCGAGCTGCTGTTCGATCGTTTCTACGCGGTCTTTCCCGGCACGCCGGTCGACATCCACGTACTGGCCCGACGCAACGCCGGCGCGCCTTGGCAACTGCCGAAAATTCGCTGGCGTGACCCGGGCGTGTTGCTCGCCGATGGCACGGCGACGCTGGATGCGGCGTCCTCGGTGAGCGACCTGGATCTTGCTCTCGAATTCGACAATCTTGCCCTGGCGCGTGACCGCTATCTGAGCGGCTTCCTCGCGCCAGCCGGATTCTCCGGCCTGGTGCTCAGCGGCAAGCTCGATGCCGGGTTGCAGATGCGTGCCGGCGACCTGTCCGGTATGGAGGCCCGGTTCGGCAACGTCAACGCCGTTGACACCAAGGCGCGCTTCACCTTTGCCGGCATCGATGGCGATTTGCGCTGGACGCGGTCGGAAACGGCGCTCCCGAGCAAACTTGGCTGGCAAAGCGGGGCGCTGTTCGGAATCGGCCTTGGCCCCGCCAGCTATCCGTTCAACAGTTCCAATGGCGAGCTGCGTCTCGGTCAGGCAGTGGCCATCGAGGCATTGGACGGCCGCCTGGTGCTCGATCACTTGCGCTGGCAGGCGCCGCGAAGGGAAGCGGGCGCGAAGTTTCAGTTTGGCCTGACCATGGATTCGCTGGACCTGGCCAGCTTGTCGCAGCGACTGGGTTGGCCGCCGTTTACTGGCTCGATCGGCGGGAAGATTCCCTCGGCACGCTTCCAGGATGACATCCTGACGCTCGACGGCGGTCTCCAGATGAACCTGTTCGGCGGCAACATCAACCTGAAAGAGTTGTCGATGGAGCGGCCCTTCGGCGTGGCGCCGACGCTGGCGGCCGATGTGATCATCGAAGACATCGACCTGGAACCGATGACCAAGGTGTTCGGCTTCGGATCCATCACCGGCCGGCTTGATGGGCGCATCGCGCAGTTGCGCCTGGTCGATTGGTCGCCGGCCGCATTCGATGCCCGGCTGGAGACCGATCGCAACTGGAAGGGCAAGCGGCGGATCAGCCAGCGCGCAGTCAACGATATTTCGAGCGTCGGCGGCAGCGGCCTGGTGGGCGGCCTGCAAACGCAGGCGCTGAAATTTTTCGATGATTTCGGCTACGAACGGATCGGTATCGGCTGCAAACTCAAGGATAACGTCTGCACTATGGACGGCATCAGTTCAGCCGGCGACGGCTATATCATCGTTGCAGGCGCCGGACTTCCGCGAATCCAAGTCGTCGGATTCCGGCGCAAGGTCGATTGGCCGACCCTGGTGTCCCGCCTGAAGGCGGCTACCGAGGGTCAGGCACCGGTTATTCAATAAGGAGAGTGGTATGCGCAAACTGAGGTCCCCGTTTCTCATCGCTAGCGCGTTGGTGCTTGCTGCCTGCGTCACGATCAATGTGTACTTCCCGGCCGCAGAGGCCCAGCAGGCGGCGGCCGAATTCGTCGACAAGGTGATCGGAGACGATCCGGCGCAGAAGGCCGCACCGGTCGAGCCGCCACAGGCGTCGATGCAGCCACGCTTCAACCTGATGTCCTTGATCATCAGTGACGCCCAGGCGCAATCGGTGGATATCACCATCCGCACGCCGGCGATCCAGGCCATTCAGGACCGCATGGCCACGCGCTTCCAGTCCTCGCTGCAGGTGCATTTCGACAGCGGCGCGCTCGGTTTCGGCAATGACGGCCTGATCGTCGTGCGCGAGGCAAGCAAGGTGCCGCTGAAGGATCGGGTCGGCGTCAACCAGCTGGTGGCCGAGGACAATCGCGACCGCAAGGCTGTCTATCGCGAGATTTCGGTCGCCAACGGTCATCCGGAATGGGAAGAGCAGATCCGCGAGACCTTCGCCAAGCAGTGGATCGCCAGTGCGCACAAGGGCTGGTGGTACCAGACGGCGGACGGCGCCTGGAAGCAGAAGTAGGCGGGCAGGCGACCCACACCGGGGGCCGCGGATTTGAGACAATCCGCGGCCCTTTTCCTTGCAGCGAAGCCGTGGCCCGTTCCCGAACCAAGATCAATCGCGAATTCGAAGTCGACATCAGCGACCTGTTGCATGACGGCCGCGGCGTCGGTCACGTCGACGGCAAGGCGGTGTTCGTCACCGGCGCGCTGCCCGGCGAGCGGGTCCGGGTCAAACAGACCGGACGCAACCGCAATTACGACGAAGGCGAAACCCTCGAAGTGCTGGTCGCCTCGCCCGATCGGGTCGTGCCGCGCTGCGCGCACTTCGGCGTTTGCTCGGGCTGCGTGTTGCAGCACCTGGACCAGGACAAGCAGATTGCCGCCAAGCAGCACGTGCTGCTGGAGAACCTGACGCGCCTGGGCCATGTCGAAGCGGCTACGGTGCTCGAACCCCTGGTCGACGCTGCCTGGGGTTATCGGCGCAAGGGCCGCTTCTCAGTGCGCTTCGTCGAAAAGAAGGGCCGCACGGTCATCGGTTTTCGCGAGTTGAATCCGCGCTTCGTGGCCGAGCTCAGCCATTGCCACACCATCATTCCCGAGCTCGGCGAGCGCATCACCGAGCTCGCGGCGCTGGTCGATTCGCTGGATGGCAAGCGCAGCATTCCACAAATCGAATTCATTGCCGGCGACGGCCCGGTCGCCTTGATCTTCCGCCACCTCGAGCCGCTCGGTACCGAGGACACGCAGCGCCTGGTGGACTTCGCCAAGGGTTCCGGCTTCGCCATCTTCCTGCAACCTGGCGGCGTCGAGTCCGTGCAACCGCTGTGGCCGGAACACATCGAGCTGAGCTTCGCCATTCCCGAGTTCGACCTGTCGCTGGCATTTCGTCCGCTCGATTTCATCCAGGTCAATGCCGGCCTCAACCAGAAGATGATTGCCCGCGCGCTGCAGCTTCTCGACCCGCAGCCAGGGGATCGGGTGCTCGACCTGTTCTGCGGCCTTGGAAATTTCACCTTGCCGCTCGCGCGTAAGGCGGGGCAGGTGGTGGGCGTGGAAGGCGATGCCGGCCTGATCGCCCGCGCGCGCGAAAACGCCGAACGAAACCAGCTGTCGAACGTGGAGTTCCATGCCGCGGACCTGGCCAAGGACTTGTCCACGGAGCCATGGATGAAGCAGGGTTTCGACAAACTGCTGATCGATCCGCCACGCGCAGGGGCGGCCGAAGTCCTGGCGCAACTGCCCCTGAAAGGCATCCGGCGTATCGTCTACGTGTCCTGCCACCCCGGATCCCTGGCGCGCGATGCCGGCTTCCTGGTGCGGGAACGAGGCTACAAGCTGGTGGCTGCCGGCGCGATGGACATGTTCCCGCACACGGCGCATGTCGAGTCGATCGCGTTATTCGAGAAGTAAACGCGACCGGAGGCGGCGATGGGCATCGAGATTGAACGCAAGTTCCTGGTAAGCAGCGATGGCTGGAGGAGCGTCGCGCACCAGAGCGTGCGCATGACGCAAGGTTATTTGAACGACGTGCAGGCCGTGGCCCAGGGGCGCGAACATTGCTCGGTGCGTATCCGCATCGCCGGCGAGCAGGCATTCCTGAATATCAAGTCACGGGCGATCGGCCCGAGCCGCCAGGAATTCGAGTATCCGTTGCCGCTGGACGATGCACGCGCCCTGATGAACCTGTGCGCCGCCGGGCGAATCGACAAGATTCGCCATCTCGTACGCAGGGGAAGTCATCTGTGGGAGGTGGATGAATTCCTCGGCGACAATTTCGGATTGATCCTGGCCGAGATCGAACTTTCGGCCATCGATGAGCCGTTCGTCACTCCGGACTGGGCCGGAAAAGAGGTCACTGAGCTGCCGCGGTATTACAATCTTGCGTTGGCCGAGCACCCGTTCAAGCACTGGACCGACCTGGAGAAATCGTGATGTTGGTGATTGGAATCGCCGGAAAGGAATTGGCCGCCAATGAGCGCGCCTGGCTGCAGCATCCAGCTTGCGCCGGCGTCATTCTGTTCACGCGCAACTTCGCGTCGAAGACACAGGTCGCCGAGCTGACCCAGGCCATTCGTGTAGCCGCAGCGCGCCCGCAGCTGATTTGCGTCGACCAGGAAGGCGGCCGCGTGCAGCGCTTCCGTGATGGCTACGCCCAGCTACCGCCGCTGGAAAACTTCGGCGCAATCTATCGGCGCGACGCGGACACTGCCCTCAAGCTCGCCGAGGACCATGCCTGGCTGATGGCCAGCGAGATCCGCGCGACCGGTGTCGACCTGAGCTTCGCGCCCGTGGTCGACCTGGGGCGCGGCAACCGGGCCATCGGCAATCGTGCGTTCGATGCCGATCCAGAAATCGTCGCGCAATTCACCCGGGCTTATGTGCGGGGCATGCACTCGGCCGGCATGGCTGCCACGCTCAAGCATTTTCCCGGCCACGGTTCGGTGCTGGAAGACACGCATTTCGATGACGCTGTCGATCCGCGACCACTGGAAACCCTGCGCCGCGAGGACCTGGTGCCGTTTGCGGCCGGAATCGAAGCCGGTGCCGACGCGGTGATGATGGCGCACGTGAGGTATCCCGCCGTGGCGCCCGAGCCGGCCGGCTATTCGCCGCGCTGGATGAAGGAAATCCTGCGCCGGGAAATGGGTTTCCGCGGTGTCATCTTCAGCGACGATATCGGCATGGCTGCCGCGGAATCGGCCGGCGGCGTGGCCGCGCGCATCGATGCCCACCTGGACGCCGGCTGCGATGTGGTCCTGGTGTGTCCTCCGGCCCTGGTCGATGACTCGCTGGCTGCAATGGACCGTCGTCCCGCCTCGAATACGGCGGGCCTGATCTCCCTGATCGGACGCGGTGCCTGCGGCTGGGACGGACTGCTGGCCGAAGCGCGTTACGATGGGGTCCGGGCGGCCCTGACCGGCCCCGACTTCGTGGTGAGCTGAGATGCCCAACAATCTTGCGGTGGCCCTGCAAAATTCGGATTGCCTGTTCGATGAGACTGAAATCGATCGCGCCATCACGCGCATCGCCGTCGACATCCGCAATGATTACGCCGGCGCCCGACCGGTCTATCTCACCTTGATGCATGGCGGCATGTTGTTCGCGTCCCGGCTTTCGTTGCGAGTCGGCATCGACCTGGAGTTCGACTACCTGCATGCCACGCGTTATCACGGCGCGCTCGTTGGCTCGGGCCTGGCCTGGCTGCATCGCCCGGCAACCCCGCTGGAAGGGCGGCGGGTGTTGATCGCCGACGACATCCTGGACGAGGGCCATACGCTAAAGGCCGTGCGCAACTGGTGCGAGGACCAGGGCGCCGCGGATGTGCGGATTGCCGTGCTCTGCGTCAAGAAACACGAGCGCCGGGTCGAGGACATCGACGCCGACTACATCGCGCTGGAAGTGCCCGACCGTTATGTCTATGGCTACGGCATGGATTACCACGAGCAAGGCCGCAACCTCCCGGGGATCTACGCGCTTGCCCATTGACCTGGCCATCATCGGCGGCACCGGCCTGTATGCGCTGGCGGCGTTGGAAAACGAGCAGTCCTTCGAAGGCGACACCATCTACGGCCAGCCGTCGGCGCCAGTGCGGGTCGGCACCATCGCCGGCCGTCGTGTCGCCTTCCTGGCCCGGCATGGGGAAGGCCACTCCGTGCCGCCGCACCTGGTCAATTACCGCGCCAACTTGCGCCGGCTGGTCGATCTCGGCGTCTCGCGGGTGCTGGCCGTCAATGCCGTCGGCGGCATCACCGAGCGCTTCGCACCACGAGTGGTCGCCGTGCCGGATCAGATCATCGATTACACCTGGGGCCGTATCAGCACCATCTGCGAAGAGCCCGGAACCCCCGTAGTGCACGTGGATTTTGCCGAGCCCTATACCGAAAGCCTGCGCCAGGCCGTGTTGCGCGCCGCAGCAAAGGCTGCGCTGCCGCTGGTCGATGGTGGCTGCTACGGCGCCACGCAGGGGCCGCGTCTGGAGTCGCGCGCCGAAGTCGCCCGCCTGCGCCGCGACGGCTGCGACCTGGTCGGCATGACCGGAATGCCCGAGGCGGGCCTGGCGCGCGAGTTGGGCCTGGACTACGCCTGCCTGGCGCTGGTTGCCAACTGGGCAGCCGGTTGTGGCGCCGGTGCCGACGCCGGGCCGGCCGCGGAAATCACCATGGCCGAGGTCCTGGCCAACGTCGAGGCCGCCACCGCCCCCTTGCCGCGCCTGCTGGAAGCCTTGCTCGCTGATTGAGCCGCGGGTGATTGTCAAGTGTTTTTTGCTTGTACATAATCAGGCCGCGCACGTGACCGATGACACCCTGAGGCCGTCGCATTCCGTTCGATTGTCAGTCGAGGTAGCAAATGAGCAACGGCACAGTAAAGTGGTTCAACGACGCCAAGGGCTTTGGCTTCATCTCTCCGGAAGACGGCAGCGAAGACATCTTCGTCCACTTTTCCGCGATCGCTTCCACCGGCTTTCGTTCTCTCAAGGAAGGCCAGCACGTGAGTTTTGAAGTGGTGCAGGGTCCCAAGGGAAAGCAGGCAGCGAACGTTTCCCCGGTTTGATTCATCGATCATGGCTGTTGAGGCGAGAGCCCCGCTTCGGCGGGGCTTCTTTCTTCTGGATGCGCCCGCGCGCGCTGGCGCTTGCCGGTAGTAAGCTGGATGCCACTGCGGCCGCCTGGAAGTGGCAATGCCTGATTCGGTGTCAGATCGCGCTGCTCGTTCGAGCCTGTGGATCGGCGGCGTTGTGCTGGTGCTGGCTTTACTGGGAGGCTGGTTTTTCATCGGCTTCGTTAGCCAGACCGGCGACCGGCTGGAGCGTCAACGAGTGCAATCGCTGGCTGGCACGGCCGCCGCCATGCTCGATCCCGAGCAGGTCGCGGCGTTGCGCGGACGCCCGGACGATGCTGGCACGGCGGCTTTCGTAGCGGTGCGCTCGCAGCTCAAACGCCTGCATGCGGCAAATCCGGATTTCCGCTTCGTCTACCTGATGCGGCCCGTAGCGGACAAGCCTGATCAACTGGTGTTCCTGGCCGATGCCGAGCCTGTCGATTCGCCGGACTA
>JBAZBG010000097.1:0-7248 GCA_041671585.1 Arenimonas sp.
CCCTGGACGCGACCGGCCTGGTCCATGAAGCCTACCTGCGCCTGGTCGGCCGCGCCGACGCCCAGTTCGAGGACCGTGCCCATTTCTTTGCCTACGCCGCCTCGGCCATGCGCAGCGTAGTGGTGGATTACGCGCGCCAGCGCCTGGCCGTGAAACGCGGCGGCGACCTGCATCGGGTGACCGACCTGCCCGAGGACGTCGGCGGCGGCATGCGCATCAACGAAGAATTGCTCGGCCTGGACGTGGCCCTGACCCGGCTCGCCAACGTCGATGCCAAGCTCGCCCAGGTCGTGGAGCTGCGCTATTTTGCCGGCCTGTCCGAGGCCGAGATCGCCACCCTGCTCAAGCGCTCCGAGCGCAGCGTGCGCCGCGACTGGCAAAAAGCCCGCCTCTATCTGCTGGCCTCACTACAGGACTGAGAAAACGTCCATGCAAGGCGATCGCTGGTCCACGCTCTCGCCGTTGCTCGATGAATTGCTCGAGTTGACCGGCGACGCGCGCGCGCGGCGGCTGGCCGAGATCGAAGCGTCGAACCCGGCGCTGGCCACGGAACTTGCGCACCTGATGGCGCTGGAGGAAGCGCGACCGGATTTCCTGTCGCAGCCCGTGGTGCATGCCAACCTGTTCGCGGTGCAGGCCGATCAGGAAATCGGCCCGTATCGCCTGGTCTCGCAACTCGGCGAAGGCGGCATGGGCCAGGTCTGGCTGGCGGTGCGCGCCGATGGCCTGTACGAACGGCGCGTGGCGATCAAACTTTTGCGACCGGGCCTGGGCGACGTCGGCCTGCATGCACGCTTTACCCGCGAGCGACAGATCCTGGCCCGCCTGGGCCACGCCCACATCGCCAGGCTGCTCGACGCCGGCATCAGCCAGGACGGCCAGCCCTACCTGGCGCTGGACTACGTGCGCGGCGAGCCGATCACCGACTACGCGCAAACGCGCGCCCTGGATTTGCGCACGCGCCTGCAGCTGTTTGCGCAAGTCTGCGCCGCAGTCAGCCACGCCCACGCCAACCTGGTGGTGCACCGCGACCTGAAACCGTCCAATATTTTGGTCACCTCCGCCGGCGAGGTGTGCCTGCTCGATTTCGGCATCGCCAAGCTGCTCGACCAGGACCAGGCGCGCGCCGTCGACATCACGCGCACCGGCAGCCGCACGTTCACCCTGCACTACGCCGCCCCCGAACAACTGCGCGGCGAAGTAATCACCACCATGACCGATGTCTATGCGCTCGGCGTGGTCCTGTACGAGCTGCTCACCGACTGCAAGCCCTACGAATTGACCCGGCAAAGCGATGCCGCCTGGGAAGAAGCGATCCTGGGCAGCGAGCCGGGGCGGCCGTCGCAGGTCCTGGCGCGCAAGGCGCGCGAGACCGATTCGCTTGCCGGCAAGCGGCGCGCGCGCCTGCTGGTCGGCGATCTCGACAACATCATCCTGAAGACACTGAGCAAACAGCCCGAACATCGTTACGCGTCGGTCGAAGCGTTGGCCCAGGACCTGCGCCGGCACCTGGACGGACAGCCGGTGCATGCGCGCGCGCAAAGCCTGGGTTACCGCACGCGCAAGTACCTGCGCCGCCATGCCTTGGGCCTGGTGATGGGGATCGGCGTCACCAGCGTACTGGCCGTGGCCCTGACCATTGTGTCGTGGCAGGCGAGCAAGGCGGTCAACGAGGCCTCGCGCGCGCAGGCGATGCAGAACTTCGTGATTGCCTTGTTCGAGAACTCGGGCAATGCCAGCAGCACGCGCGGCGTCGACGTGCGCGCGCTGCTCGATGCCGGCGTCAGTCGCGCCGACACCGAGCTTGCCACGCAGCCGAACGCCCGCGCCGAATTGATCGGCCTGATCGCGCGGCTGCGTTCGGGCCTGGGCGATGACGCCGAAGCGCTGCAGCTGCTCGACCGTCAGTTGGAATTGATTCGGCCTTTGGGCAGCAACGTGCCGACCAGCCTCCTGCTCGACTCCGCGGCGTTGCGCGGTCACAGCTTGCGTGAACTCGGTCGCGACGAGGACTGCCTTCGCGCGCTGGGGCCTTTGCTCGCCAGTGCCGAGCAGGCAGCAGATGCTTATCCGCTACCGGCAGCCGAGTTTTTTTCCCAGCTTGGGCGCTGTCACGCGCGACTGAAGGGCCGCGACATCGCCCGTGACCTGTTCGGCCAGGCGCTGCAATTGCGCCGCGCCCACGCCAACGCTGGCGCGCTGGTCGCCGAGAGCGAACACGACCTCGCCTTGCTGCTACCCGCCGACCGGCCGAGCGACGCCCGCATCCAGGCCTTGCGGCGGGCGCTGGCGCAACTGCGCGCCAGTGGCGGCGAACAAAATGCGCTGGGCGTGGACATCTGGCGCAACCTTGGCGCGGCCTACGAAGAGCAGGGCAACGCGCTGGAGGCCGAAGCGGCTTATCGCCAGGCCCTCGACGTTTCCCTGGCCCGGTTCGGCTCCAGTCATCCGCGCACCAGCGCCGTGCAACAGCAACTCGCCGGCGCTCTGCTGGCTAGCGGCAAGCTGGCCGAGGCCGAACGCCTGCTGGCCCTGGCGCAGGACAGTCTGCAGGCGCGCTGGGGAGCCGACAGCGAGCAATTGGCCGCACAGGAAAGCGTGCGCGGCATGGTGGCGCTCGAGCGCGACGAGCTCGCCGAAGCCGAGGCGCTGCTCAGCGATGCCATCCGCATCCGGCGCAGCCGCAACAGCCTGGGCGACCACGCCTGGGACTTGTGCCGGCTGGCGCAGGCGCAAGCCGAATTGCGCCGCGATGAGCAGGCTGCCAACAGCCGTCGCGAATGCCTGGCCGCGCTGCGATCGCAAGCACGCGCCGCGGCGGCGCCAACGGTGGGCGCGCTGGTTTACGCGGCGCATGCCGCGCTGGACCGGTCCGATCTGATCGAGGCGCGCGCCTGGCTGGCGCAATTGCCCCAGGTTCCGCCGCGCGACGCGCCGGCAGTCGCGCTCGTACGTGCCCGGTTGGCGCAATTGTCCGGCGACACCGGCGTTGGTGAGCAGATCGACATCGTGCTGGCGCAAGTCAGTCGCGACAATTCGCAACGGCGTCTGCGCTGGCAGGCGCAGTCGATGCAGGCGGCCCAGGCCTGCCTGAGTGGCCGCAATCACACCGGCATCGCCTTGCGCGAACAAACCCTGGCCGAAGTGCAACGCACGGAACCCGAACACCGCCGCCAGCAACGGCGCCTGGCGCTGATCAGCGCGGCCTGCGTCTCGAAAAACGCCGTGCCCGAAGCCAGCAGCGGCGGGGGCGGCGCGCTGCCCGAAGGCGCCTCGCCGATTGGCGCGGGCAGCCTGGAAGGCGGCACGCCCGCAGCGGACTAGTCCGGACTGTCCAAGGGCAGCTGCGGCTGCTGCAAGTCGATATTGCCTTCGCCAGCCATGATCTTCTTGAATTCGGCACGCGACACCGACACGTAGCGTTCGTTGCCGCCGATTTCCACCTGCGGTCCGTCCTTGACCGCGCGCCCGTGTTCATCCACGCGCACCACCATCGTCGCCTTCTTGCCGGTGTGGCAGATGGTCTTGATCTCGACCAGGTTGTCGGCCAAGGCCAGCAAGTGGCGGCTGCCCTCGAATAGTTCGCCGCGAAAATCGGTGCGCAGCCCATAGGCCAGCACCGGAATCCCGAGCTGGTCGACGACGTCGCTGATCTGCCAAACCTGCGCCTTGCTCAGGAACTGCGCTTCATCCACGAGCACGCAGTCGAGCCGGCCGCGCGCGGCGATGTCGTCGCGGATGATCTGCAGCAGGTCGTCGCTGCCGGCAAACGCCAATGCACGCGCCTTCAAGCCGATCCGCGAAGCGACCACACCCTGGCCGGCGCGATCGTCGAGCTTCGGCGTCAGGATGACCGTGCGCATGCCGCGCTCGTGATAGTTGTAGGCGCTTTGCAGCAGCGTCGTGGTCTTGCCGGCATTCATTGCCGAATAGTAGAAATAGAGTTTTGCCATGGACGTAGCGTGGGTCCGGATGTTTGTCGATTCAAGCCACGGCGCAGGGGTCGTCGATCGACAACAGCTGCAGCGCCTTGCGGAAGTCGCGGTCGGGTGGCGCGACGCAAGCGATCGGCGCGCCGGTCACCGGATGCGCAAACGCCAGCCGCCAGGCATGCAAGAGCATGCGGTGCACACCGAGCATGCGAAAGCTGCGGTTATGCCGGCCGTCGCCATGGCTGGAATCGCCGATCAGATGGTGCGACAGGTGCTTGAGGTGCCGGCGGATCTGGCGATAACGGCCGGTGTGCGGCGTGCATTGCACGAGCGCGTAGCGGGAGCTGGGGTGCTGCGCGCACGGCATGGCCAGCTCGGCGGTAGCCAGGCGCGCGAAGCGCGTAATCGCCGGCTTCTTCTCCGGCTTGCCGGGGCCGCCATCCAGCGGGTAATCGACCAGCAGTTCCGGCTCGGGCCAGCCCCGGCAAACGGCCAGGTAATCCTTGCGCACGTCGCGCGACATGAAAATTTTTCCCAGCGCACCGGCAATGTCGCGATCGAAAGCGACCAGCAGGCAACCGCTGGTGGCCCGATCCAGCCGATGCACCAGGTATACCGGCTTGCCGAACTGCGCGCGCAGGCGGTCGACCAGGAAGTCTTCCTCGCCGCGCGCCATCGCGCTGGCGTGCGCCATCAGGCCGGCGGGCTTGTCGACCACGGCCAGGTGCGCGTCCAGATGGATCACCTCGATCGGTGCTGGATCTGCTTGCGCAGGCGTCGAACAACGCGCGCTATCGGGTGCGCTGGTCACTTGCGCCGCGGCCAGGCCGCGAGGAACGCACCAAACGCGCCGAGGCCGGCAATCCAGACGGCGCCGTTCATTCCCAGCACGCGCGGACCGCCGGCGTCGAGCGAATACAACACGGCGGCCGACAGCAGCAGGCCGGCGCCGAGGATGGCGTAGATCGTCTGCCGCTGGCCGTCGCGGGAAATCTTCGCCAGCTCGGCCAATTCGTCCGAACGCATGTGCAGCGAATGCAGACCGCTGACTTGCTGGACCAGGAACTCGCGCGCCAGGCGCGGCATTTCCGGTGCATGGGTGACCAGTTCCGGCAGGCGCTTGCGCAACTCGGCCAACAGCGTCTGCGGGCTGTAGCGATCGCGCAGGATATCCTCGAGCACCGGTTGCGCCACCGCCCACATGTCCAGCTTGGGATCGAGCAGCCGGCCGACGCCCTCGATGTTGAGCAAAGTCTTCTGCAACAGGATCAGTTGCGGCTGCAAGGTCAACTCGTAGCGTTGCGCGGCACGGAACAGCTTGACCATCACCTCG
Source organism: Arenimonas sp. (assembly GCA_041671585.1). Classification (GTDB taxonomy): domain Bacteria; phylum Pseudomonadota; class Gammaproteobacteria; order Xanthomonadales; family Xanthomonadaceae; genus Arenimonas. Next base: position 5,266 of record JBAZBG010000097.1, read on the forward strand.
GCGAGGGAGATTTCCGACAGCGGCCGCGAGAAGTACGGCTCGCAGACCGAACGGACCGCCGCTTCGAGTTCGTCGATGCGCACGTTCGACGGCATCCAGCCGGCCTCCACGTGCAACTCGGCGATGCGCCGGTAGTCGCGCTGGAACACCGCCATGAAATTTTCCGCCAGGAAATACTGGTCGCGGGACGGCAGCTGGCCGACGATACCGAAATCCAGCGCGATGAAGCGCGGATTTTCCCGGCGCGTGGCATCGACCCAGATATTGCCGGCATGGGCGTCGGCATGGAAGAAATTGTCGCGAAACACCTGCGTATAGAAAACGCGAACGCCTTTCGCCGCCAACGCGCGGCGATCGATGCCGGCCGCTTCCAGTGCCGCGACGTCGTCGGATCCGATGCCGCTGACCCGCTCCATGGTCAGCACGCTTTCCGCGCTCAGGGGCCAGTGCACTTCCGGCACGTACAGGTCGTTGGAATCCAGCCACAGCCGGCGCATCAGGCTGCAGTTGGCGCCCTCGCGCTGCAGGTCGAGCTCGGCATGCAGCGTCGTCTCGATTTCCGAAACGACTTCCTGCGGCCGGATTTTTTCCGCGTTCGGGTGGTGACGGTCGACCAGACCGGCCAGCGCGCGCAGCAAGCCGATGTCGGCCTCGATCTGCGCGCGAATGTTCGGCCGCAGCACCTTTACCACGACCTGGCGACCATCGTGCAACGTGGCGGCGTGCACCTGCGCGATCGACGCCGATGCCAGCGGCGTCATCTCGAAACTCGCATACAGCTCGGCGACCGGCTTGCCCAGGGCGCGCTCGATTTCGGCGCGCGCCAGTTCGCCCGGAAACGGCGCAACCTGATCGCGCAGCAGATTCAATTCATCGGCGACATCGGGCGGCAACAAATCGCGCCGCGTCGACAGCACCTGGCCGAACTTGACGAAGATCGGGCCGAGTTCTTCCAGGGCCAGGCGCAGGCGCTTGCCGCGCGGAAAATCCGCTTCGCCGCTCGGCGCCGGGGTGAACGGCCGCAGCAGCCACAGCCATTTGCCGAAGGGCGTGGTCTCCAGCAAAGCGTCGAGCCGATGCTTGAGCAGCACGCGGACGATACGCAAGGCGCGAAAAGCTGAACTCACGTCGCGTCTCCGGCTTGCCCCGACAGGCGCGCGACGCGCGCAAGCAAACGCTCGGCGCGATCGCGAAGCTGGTCGACGTCGTCGTAGAACGCGCCGAGCTCGGCCTTGGCGACCACATCGCGACTTTCCTCGGTGACGAATTCGGCGGCATCGCGGGCCAGGTTGCGGGCCAGCTGGCCGCTGGCGCGCAGTCCGTCGCGCAAAGCGCGCGCAACCTGGGGCCCGACGATCGGACCGAGTGCGTCGGCGAATGGCCGGTCCCAGTCCGGATCGAAGGCCTGGGCCAGGTGTTGCAAGGTGCGCGCCAGCTCGGCATCGCCGTTGATGCGCAGCTTGCCCACCGGCGGCGCGCCGCTGGCGCGGGTGAACGGAAGCTGCGCAAGCAGCCCGCCGAGCGTAGCGCGCAGGCCGAGATCGGGTTCATTGCTTTGATCCGGTGGTCCGACCCGCAGCCGACCGTCGCGCACGGTGACCGACAGGGCCAGCGCCGGCGCCTCCAGGGCAAGCTCGACGCGCTTGCCATCCAGCTTGCCGAGCGCGGCGCCGGTCTCAGGGTCCAAGGCCACCAGTTGGTTCAGCGCCAACTCCAGCGCCCGTCCGGCAATGGGTTTCAGTGCATCCAACGGCGAAGGTCGAGCTCTCATCCCCCCATTCTACCGGCAGCCCATGTTGGAGCGGCTTCAGCCGCGATGCTCTTGCTCTTGGTTCTTCTATTCACCGCCCAGAACCCCCGCGCGGCCGCCGGAGGTGGGCATCCTCCGCCGCGTCCACTCGAAAACATCCTGTTTTCCAGTGGCCGCCGCTCCTGCCATCCATGGCCCGCTCGGCAGAGGATGCCCACCCCCGACGTCCCCTG
>JBAZBG010000098.1:0-7236 GCA_041671585.1 Arenimonas sp.
TGTCTGGTCAGCCGCTCCCATAGGGGCTAGTCGACGAGGTTGCGGCCGTGGAAGAGTTCTTCGATTTCGCGGCGCAGTTGCATCTCGACCCGTGAACGATCCTTGAAGCTGAGGTTCTTGGCCTTTTCCTCGAACAGGTACGTGTCCAGGTCGAATTCCTTGACGTGCATCTTCGTGTGGAAAATATTTTCCTGGTAGACGTTCACGTCGAGCATCTCGTAGTGCTGCTTGATGCTCTTGGACAGGTAGTCCTGGATCGAATTGATCTTGTGGTCGATGTAGTGCTTCTTGCCCTTGATGTCGCGGGTGAAGCCGCGCACGCGGTAGTCCATCACCACGATGTCGGAGTCGAAGCTTTCGATCAGGTAGTTCAAAGCCTTCAATGGTGAAATGACGCCGCAGGTGGCGACGTCGATATCGGCGCGGAAGGTGGCGATGCCGTTGTGCGGGTGCGTTTCCGGATAGGTGTGCACCGTGATGTGGCTCTTGTCCAGGTGCGCGACGACGGCGTCGGAAATCAGTTCCCGGCCGGCCGCCTTCTTGTCGATCACCGGTTCCTCGGAAATCAGGATGGTCACCGACGCGCCCTGGGGATCGTAGTCCTGGCGGGCGACGTTGAGAATGTTGGCGCCGATGATATGCGCCACCTCGGTCAGGATCTGGGTCAGGCGTTCGGCGTTGTACACCTCGTCGATGTACTCGATATAACGCTGGCGCTGCTCCTCGGACACGGCGTAGCACATGTCGTAGATGTTGAAGCTCAGGGCTTTGGTGAGGTTGTTGAAACCCTGAAGCCGCAGGCGCGGCAGTGGCTTGACCAAGGCGGTATTCCCTAAAGAGACGTAAGTGTGGTGCGGGCGCGCATTATCGGGCAAAGCGCCCCCCGGGGGAACCTCGGCGTCGGGCCGGCCCCCCTGCCGTTCATTCAGCGATTGCTGTGCGCCACGTCACGGCCTAAGCTGTTAACACTTCCGCAAAATGAGAGAGTCGGACCATGGCACCGCAGCGGACCTCGCTCAGCGAATTCAGCCACCTCCGGCCGGTCACCAGTCCGCTGGCCCTGGACGAGACCTCACTGAGTCACTTCCTCGACCAGTGCCACCGGCGACGGCACCCGGCCCGCAGCGACATCTTCCGGCCGGGCGACACCGCCAACACGCTTTACTACATCGTCAGCGGCTCGCTGAGCATCATCAGCGTCGAGAGCGACGGCCGCGAACTGGTGCTCGGCTATGTCAATGCCGGCGAATTCGTCGGTGAAATGGGACTTTTCGTCTCCGCCAACATTCGCCAGGTACTGCTGCGCACGCGTACGACCTGCGAGCTGGCGGAGCTGAGTTACGAACGCCTGCACCAGCTGTTCGCCACCTCGCTGTCCAATGAATGCCCGCGCATCCTGTATGCCATCGGCGCGCAGCTGTCCAAGCGACTGCTCGACACCAGCCGCAAGGCGACCCGCCTGGCCTTCCTGGATGTCACCGGCCGGATCATTCGCACGCTGAACGACCTCTGCCAGGAGCCCGATGCCCTGAGTCATCCGCAGGGCACGCAAATCCGGGTCTCGCGCCAGGAGCTGGCGCGAATCGTGGGCTGCTCCCGGGAAATGGCCGGCCGCGTGCTCAAGCAATTGCAGATCGAAGGCAAGCTGCATGCCCGTGGCAAAACCGTCGTGGTCTTCGGCACGCGCTAGGTCATGGGCCGCACCGCGCAGTCGAACCCGTCCGCGCCCCTGGTCCGTCCCGCCAGGCCGGAGGACGGCTTCGGCCTGTCCGAGTTGCTGGGAATCCTCGGTTATCCGTGTCCGCCGGAAGAGGCGAGCCGGCGAATTCTCGACTTGCGCGAAGACCGGAACCAGACCCTGCTGGTCGTCGAATCGCAGGGCAGCCTGGTGGGCCTGGTCTGCTGCGACCTGTCCTACTACCTACCCTTGGGCGCACCCACCTGCCGAATCACCGCCCTGGCGGTCAGTGCCCAGGCACAAAGGCGCGGCATCGGACGCCTGCTCCTGCGCGAGGCCGAGGCCCTGGCTCGGGGGGCCGGCGCGGTCCGAATCGAACTGACCTCGGCCGAATATCGGCACGAGGCCCACGCGTTCTACCGCGCCTGCGGCTACGGCGATGGCGCGCTGCGCTTCCTGAAGCATCTCGGCGACGCCTAGGCGTTTGTAGGAGCGGCTTCAGCCGCGATTGCTGGGCGGGGCGGAGAGCGATCGCGGCTGAAGCCGCTCCTACAGATGCGGAGTCAGGCGAAGAGGTTTGCCAGTTCGGCGCCGGGGTCGTTGGCGCGCATGAAGATTTCGCCAACCAGGAAAGCCTGCACGCCGTTGTCGCGCATCAGCGACACATCCTGGCGCGTGAGGATGCCGCTCTCGGTGACCAGCAGCCGATCCTTCGGCACCGCGTCGCGCATCGACAAGGTCGTCTGCAAATCCACCTCGAAGCTGCGCAGGTTGCGATTGTTGATACCCACCAGCGGCACCGGCACCTGCAGGGCGCGCTCGAGTTCGTCGATGTCGTGCACTTCCACCAGCACGTCCATGCCCAGTTCCAGGGCCAGCCCGGAGAGCTCGGCGAGGGCGGCATCGCCGAGCGCCGACACGATCAGCAGGATGCAGTCGGCGCCGAGCCAGCGCGCTTCATAGACCTGGTAGGCATCGATGACAAAGTCCTTGCGCAGCACCGGCAATGCGCAGGCGGCGCGCGCTTCCTGCAGGAAAGCATCGCTGCCCTGGAAGAAGTCGACATCGGTCAGCACCGACAGGCAGGCGGCTCCGCCCAGCTCGTAGCTGCGGGCGATTTCGGCCGGACGAAAATCTGCGCGAATCACCCCCTTGCTCGGGCTGGCCTTCTTCACCTCGGCGATGACCGCCGGCCGGCCGTTGCGAATCATCGCGTGCAAGGCATCGGCGAAACCGCGTGTATCCGGCAACCCGGCGCAACGCGCTGAAAGCTCTCTCAGCGAGAGCCGTGCCGACCGGTCGCGAACTTCCCCGGCCTTGCGCGCCAGGATTGTTTTCAGGATGTCACTCATTGTCCGGGGCTGTCCTTGCCTGGTTGCGTGCGTGCCGGTCCGCCGTAGGCGCGTTCAACGCGGGCGACGCGCAACTCGAAGTGTCCGTACCATTGAGTGCGACCGCGCTCGCGGGCGACCGAATGCTCGGCGTTGCGCTTCCACGCGGCGATGTCCGCCTCGCTGCGCCAGTAACTGACGGTGATGCCGAAGCCATTCTCGCCGCGCGCGCTCTCGATGCCGAGGTAGCCCGGCTGCTGCGCAGCCAACTCCTCCATACGATCGGCCATGACGTTGTACCCGTTCTCGCCTTCATTGCGCTGCGAGCTGAAGATCACCGCGTAGTAAGGCGGCGCTGGTGTATCTGCGAAGGCTTTGCTTTTCATTTCATTGACCCGAGGGTGGCGCTGGTTGGGAGGCCAGGCGCTGGCTTAGCGCCACGTACTGATCCAGCTTGGCCCTGGCGGCGCCGCTGGCGATCGCAGCGCGCGCCATGGCGATGCCATCGGCGATCGACGCGGCCAATTCGGCTGCATACAGCGCTGCGCCGGCATTGAGCAGGACGATGTCACGCGCGGTGCCCGCCCGATCGTCGAGCACTTGCATCAGCATCGTCTTCGACTGTTCCGGGCTGTCGACGCGAATCGCGCCCAGGTCGGCCATGGCCAGGCCGAATTCGCCCGGCAGGATTTCGTACTCGTCGATCTTGCCGTCGCGCAGCTCGGCGACCAGCGTGCCACCCGCCAGGGTGATCTCATCCAGGCCATCGCGGCCATGCACCACCAGGGCGCGCCTGGCGCCAAGCCGTTGCAGCACGCGCGCCTGGATGCCGACCAGGTCGGAATGAAATACGCCCATCAGGATGTTCGGCGCGCCGGCCGGATTGGTCAGCGGCCCGAGGATGTTGAAGATGGTGCGCACGCCCAGTTCCTTGCGCACCGGCGCGACATTCTTCATCGCCGGATGATGGATCGGGGCGAACATGAAACCGAAGCCCGTCTCGGCCAGGCACTGCGCAACCTGCGCGGGCTGCAGCTCGATCGCCGCGCCCAGCGCTTCGAGCACATCGGCGCTGCCAGACTTGGAAGACACGCTGCGATTGCCGTGCTTGGCGACCTTGGCGCCGGCCGCGGCGCAGACGAACATGGCCGCGGTCGAGATATTGAAGGTGTGCGCGCCGTCGCCGCCGGTTCCGACGATATCGACGAAGTTGCTGTTGTCGGGCACATCGACCTTGGCGGAAAACTCGCGCATCACGCTTGCCGCGGCCGCGATTTCGCCGATTGTCTCCTTCTTCACGCGCAGACCGCTGAGAATGGCGGCAGTCATCACGGGCGAGACTTCGCCGCGCATGATCTGGCGCATCAGCTCGACCATCTCGTCGAAGAAGATCTCGCGATGGACGATGACGCGTTGCAGTGCTTCCTGGGCAGTAAAATTCATGTCGGCTTCTGGTTGCGTGTTGGAGCGGCTTCAGCCGCGATTCCATGCACTTGTCGAGAAAAATCGCGGCTAAAGCCGCTCCTACAGAGCGGTGTTGAGGAAATTTTTGAGCATGTCGTGGCCGTGTTCAGTCAGGATGGACTCCGGATGGAATTGCACGCCTTCGACGGCGAGCGTCTTGTGCCGCAGACCCATGATCTCGTCGAAGCTGCCGTCGGCGTGTTCGGTCCATGCGGTGATTTCTAGGCAGTCGGGCAGCGACTCCTTTTCCACCACCAGCGAGTGGTAACGCGTGGCCTGGAACGGATTCGGCAATCCGGCGAAGACGCCGGTGCCCGTGTGATGGATCGGCGAGGTCTTGCCATGCATGATCGTCCGGGCCCGGACCACGTTGCCGCCGAAGGCCTGGCCCAGGCTCTGGTGGCCGAGGCAGACGCCGAGGATGGGCAGCTTGCCCGAGAGTTTTTCCAGCACTTCCAGCGACACGCCGGCGAGATCCGGTGTGCAAGGCCCAGGGGAAATCACGATGCGCGCCGCACCGAGCCCGGCGATCTCGGCAACCGTCAGCGCGTCATTGCGCACGACCTTCACGTCCTGCCCCAACTCGCCAAAATACTGGACGAGGTTGTAGGTGAAGCTGTCGTAGTTATCGATCATCAGCAGCATTTCATTTCCTCACAACCCACTCGCCGCCTGCGCGACAGCCCGGAACAACGCCCTGCCCTTGTTCATCGTCTCGTCCCATTCCCGGCCGGGATCGGAATCGTGGACAATGCCGGCGCCGGCCTGCACGTGCAGGCGGCCGTCCTGGATGACGGCGGTGCGGATGGCGATGGCGGTGTCCACGTCGCCCCACCAGCCGATGTAGCCGACGGCGCCGGAATAGATGTTGCGTTTGATCGGCTCTAGTTCGCGGATGACTTCCAGCGCGCGGATCTTCGGCGCGCCGCTGACGGTGCCCGCGGGGAAGGTCGCCTTGAGCACGTCGGCGAACGTACTGTCCGGCCGGAGCTTGCCCTGCACTTCGGAGACGATGTGCATGACGTGTGAGTAGCGCTCGATCAGGAACTGTTCCGGCACACTCACCGTGCCAGGTTCGGCGACGCGGCCGACATCATTGCGGCCCAGGTCGATCAGCATCAGGTGCTCGGCGCGCTCCTTGGGATCGGCCAGCAACTCGGCTTCCAGGGCCAGGTCTTCCTGATGCGTGCCGCCTCGCGGCCGGGTTCCCGCGATTGGCCGCACGGTGATTTCGCCATCCTGCACGCGCACCAGGATTTCCGGCGAGCTGCCGACCACCTGGGTGCCGTCCAGATCGAGGAAGTACATGTACGGCGAGGGATTGAGCGCGCGCAAGGCGCGGTAGACGTCCACGGGCCGCGCCCGGAACGGCACGCTCATGCGTTGGCTCAGCACTACCTGGAAGACATCGCCGGCGCGGATGTATTCCTTCACGGTTTCAACGGCGCGAATGAAGCCATCGCGGGTGAAGCCGGAAACGAAGTCTTCTTCCTTGAGCAGCGAGGGGTCGAGCACATCGGGGTAGCTGCGGCCGGAATGACGCAGTCGATACACCAGCTCGTCGAGCCGGCGCACCGCCCGGGCGTAAGCCTGCGGCTCTTCCGGGTTGGCATGCACGATCAGGTACAGGCGGCCCTTGAGGTTGTCGAATACCGCGAGTTCCTCGGACAGCATGAGGAAGGCGTCCGGCGTTCCCAACTGGTCGGGCTTGTCGCCGCCGGCCAGGCGCGGCTCGATGTAGCCGATCGACTCGAAACCGAAGTAGCCGACCAGGCCGCCGGTGAAGGCCGGCAGTCCGGGCACGCGCGGCACCTTGAAGGCCTCGCGCAGGCGGTCGACTTCGGCCAGCGGATCGTCCAGTTGGCGCGTCTCGATCAGTTCGCCGTGCGCACGCACTTCCAGCGTGTTGCCGATGAAGGTGTAGGTGCTTCGCGCCGGCAGGCCGATGATCGAGTAACGACCCCAGGTCTCGCCGCCTTCCACCGATTCGAACAGGTACGTATGCGGACCGTCGGCCAGCTTGAGGTACACGGACAAGGGCGTGTCCAGGTCGGACAGCACCTCGCGCACCACGGGGATGCGGTTATGGCCGGCGGCGGCAAGCTGCCGGAACTCTTCGGCTGAGATCACGGGGAAAATCCGGAATGACGCAGAATGCGAGTATAGCCGCAGCCCGTTGTAGGAGCGGCTGTAGGAGCGGCTTTAGCCGCGATGCTTTTCATTGACGGACTGGTTGAAGACAGAAGTATCGCGGCTGAAGCCGCTCCCACAGGGGCTATTGGGCGCAGGCGGCGCGCATTTTGGCGATTACTTCGGCGTAGTCGGGGGCGTTGAAGATGGCCGAGCCGGCGACGAAGGTGTCGGCGCCGGCGGCAGCGATCTCGGCGATGTTGTCCGTCTTGACGCCGCCGTCGACCTCAAGCCGGATGTCGCGGCCGCTGGCGTCGATCAGCTTGCGGACCCGGCGCAACTTCTCCAGCGCGCCCGGGATGAAGCTTTGTCCGCCGAAGCCGGGATTCACAGACATGATCAGGACCAGGTCCAATCGGCCAAGCACGTGGTCGAGGAAATGCAGCGGCGTCGCCGGATTGAAAACCAGCCCGGCCTTGCAGCCGTTGGCGTGGATCAGCTGGATTGTGCGGTCGATATGTTCGCTGGCCTCCGGATGGAAGCTGATGTACGTCGCCCCGGCCTTGGCGAAATCGGGAATGATGCGGTCCACCGGCTTGACCATCAGGTGCACGTCGATCGGCGCGGTGACGC
>JBAZBG010000099.1:0-7218 GCA_041671585.1 Arenimonas sp.
CCCGAGGCCAGGCATGAGCCCCCCCGCCATCCGCAGCCAGCGATCCTCGCCGATCGCCGACGACGGCGACGCCCTGCATTTCTGCAGCACGTGCGCGTTCTCCGAAGTCTGCCTGTCGCAGGGTCTGGACAAGTCCGCGCTCAACGAGCTGCATGTTCTGGTCGAGCACGTCGGTCCCTTCCACGAGGGCGAACACATCTTCCGCGAGGGCGACGAATTCACCGCCATTGCGGCGGTTCGGGCCGGCACGGTGAAGACTTGCGTGCTCGATCCTTCGGGACAAGAACAGGTCCTTGGTTTCTTCCTGCCCGGCGAAGTGATCGGCCTGAATGCCATCCACCAGTCCCGCTATCCCTGCAACGCGGTGGCGCTCGACACGGTGATGCTCTGCCGCTTTTCGTTTCCGAAGATGGCCCTGCTCGCCACCCGCCTGCCCGGGCTACAGGCGCAGCTGTTCAAGCTCCTGAGCCTGGATATCGGCAAGGCGGCGCTGCTAGCGGGCGATTACTCCGCCGACGAGCGGATGGCCGCTTTCCTCGTCTCGCTCTCGCGACGCTATGGGCAACGGGGCTTTTCGCCAACGCGCCTGCACCTGACCATGGCGCGCACCGACATGGCGAACTACTTGCGCCTGGCCTCTGAAACGATCAGCCGGGTCTTGCGACGTTTTCAGAAGGACGGATTGGTGCTGGTGAACCGGCGTGAATTGGACATCCAGGATCTGCCGCGACTGCAGGAATTGGCGAAGTCCGTGCTGCGCGATTAGGCCCTTCCAACGCTCTGGGGCGGAACAAACTGTTGTAATATATTACATTAGTAATATGATATATCTATATGATATATATAGATATTAGTTCGCGCAGTTTAGCGCCGTCAAACACGCCAAGATTCCGAGGACCGTGGCCGTTGCCTGCTCTGGGATAATGAGCGCCCCATCCGGTCTACCCAGGCGCATGAAGCAATTTTCGAGCGAGGAATCGGAGCTGCCGCCGCGTGCCGCGCCCAACAATTTGTGGCTTCGATACGTCCTGCTGGCGCTAGCGCCCGTGCTGATCGGTATCGTTCTGGTGATGTCCGGATCCGCGCCTGCGGCAGTCGGTTCGACAGCCACGTCCGTGGCGACTGGCGGGTGGCTAGCGCCGGTGCAGGCACCCTTCGCAAAATTCCTGTTGCAGTTGTTGATCGTGCTCGCTTCGGCCAAAGCGGCTGGCGCGCTGATGCGCTTCGTCGGCCAGCCCGCTGTGATCGGCGAGATGCTGGCCGGCATCCTGCTCGGCCCTTCGTTGTTCGGTTTGTTGCTGCCCCAGGCACAAGCCTGGATATTTCCGCCCGATTCCCTGGGCGGCCTGAGCCTGGTCAGCCAGCTCGGCGTCCTTGTCTTCATGTTCGCCGCGGGCGCCGAGTTCGACCTGGCCAGTCTTCGTGGCCAGCGGCGCCGCGCCCTGCTGATCAGCCACGCCGGCATCGCCCTGCCGTTCCTGCTCGGCATCCTGCTCGCCATTCCGCTGTACTCGCACTATGCGCCAGACGGCGTTCGCTACAGTCACTTTGCGCTTTTCGTGGGTATCGCGATGAGCATCACGGCGTTTCCGGTGCTCCTGCGCATTCTCGAAGATCGCGGCTACAGCAGCCGGCCGATCGGACGCATCGCGATTGCCTGTGCCGCCGTCGGCGATGCCAGCGCCTGGGCGATGCTGGGAATCATCGTTGCCGCCGTGCAGTCGCAAGGATCGCTCACCGTCGCCCTGCGCATGATCGTGGCCCTGGGATTGATATGGCTGGTGGTGCGCGCATTGCGCCGACGGTTGGCCGATCTCGCGATCGATGATCGCCGCGAATCCCGCTGGCTGCTTATCCTGGTGCTGACGATCCTCGCCGGAAGCCTGTTGACCGAGCTGATCGGGTTGCACGCGCTGTTCGGCGCGTTCGTCGCCGGCGTGGTGTTTTCGGCGAATCCGCGCTTGCGCCGGTTGGTGGAGGAACGGCTGGAGCCCTTCGCGGCGGTACTGCTGTTGCCGCTATTTTTTGCCAGCACCGGATTGCGCACGCGCATCGACCTGCTCAGCGGACAGGAATGGCTGTTGTGCCTGGCAATTACCTTGGTCGCGACCGTCGGCAAGTTGGGCGGAACCGTGCTTGCAGCTCGCGCTTCGGGCATGCACGGCGCCGACGTCTGGCGGCTCGGGGCATTGATGAACACACGCGGCCTGATGGAACTGATCGTGCTGGGGCTGGGCTACGAGCTCGGCCTGATCGATCGCAGCCTGTATGCGATCCTGGTGTTGGTGGCCATTGTCACGACGGTCATGACCGGCCCCTTGCTTGGTGTCATCGACCGTCGAGCGGCGCTCAAGGCCGCGAATCCTGGTTGAGCGAATCGGGCGCCGGATTCAAGCCGCGACTGGGGTTATTTGCCAGTAGCGCTGCCGTGCTTCCACGGGCAGGCCGAGAACGCGCAACGACATCCCGACTTCCCCAGCCAGCGCCAGGCTGCAGCTGGCGAATTGCCAGCTGACCACGTCCGCGTCCGCGGCTTCAACGCTGATCGGTTGCTGCCGGCGCGCTGTTTCCGTGCGTAGTCCGTGCCCCTCGCGCTTGCCCGTCGCCTCCTTCAAGGTCCAGTAGAGATAGAAAGCAGCGGCGCGCTCGCCGGCAGGCAGCCGGCGCAACTCCGCGCACTCGGCGGGAGAAAACGCTTCATCGGCCAGCACAAGCAAGTCGCGGGATTTCGATTCGCATTCCAGATCGATGCCAACAGCGAACGGCGCCACAGCCGCAGCCACCCAGCCGCCGCTATGGCTGAGCGAGGCCGGGAGCATTTTCCCTGCGTGGTGTGCTGCTGACTGGAGGATCGGAACGCCCTCCGTGCTGGCGGTCAGAAGCCACTGGCTTGCTGCGCCGCCGAACACCTCTGCAGCCAGACAACGGATCAGCCAATGTCCGGCAAGATATTGGCGCCGGCGATTCTCCGAGCGCATGGCCTCAAGGCGACTGCGCTCCTCCTTGCTCAGCCACGTCGATCCATCGCTTTCGGCCGCGGCGACAAGGTGCGCCAGTTCCGCCACCCTGACTACGACCTGGCGGCCGCTCGCCATCAGCGATCGGCAAGCTTGGCGTAGCGGCCCTTCAGGGAGACGCCGGCCATGATGCCGCCGGCGTGACATTCGAACTGGGTCGGACTGCGGAACGTGTGCGCGCTGGTGATATCGACAACCGCATTCGCACCGCGCGATTTGGCCTCGGCCTGCAGCGCCGCCAGCGCCGTCAGCATGACCCACCGGCACGCCTGCGCGTCGCTCTTGCCGACCGCATTCGTCTTCCGGCTCGTGCGTGCCTTGCCAAAATCGCTGAGCACCGCCGGCGTCGGCTGACCGGCGAAATAGAACCGCACGGAACCATCCAGGCTGTCTTTCGAATAGCTGGGGTCCAGTACCTCCGACACGTCCAGGCGCACGGAAGTGTCGCGGGCGTGAGCGGGCGTAATAGCGGCGAATGCGGCCGCCGCGGCGAAACCGATCAAGAGAATACTGCGCATGCGTGCTGCTCCTTGTCTGATTGCTGGGCCCTAAGGTCTAGAGGGCTTTCGACTTAGTAAGACAATCGCGTGGTCACGCCCTGCATCAGCATGTTCACCCACTTGTTGTACTTCGGGTGGATATAGCGCACGCCTTTGTACGTCTTGAAATTGAGGTTTTCACTGGACACGTAGTCGACCTGCATGCCGGACTCGTCGTAGGTGACATCGATGACAACCTTGAAGGTGTCACGGATGGTATTGCTCAATGTCAGGTGACCCGGCGTCTCGGCCACGACGGCCCAGCCATGCTTGAGGCCCGATGCCGCGATCGCCTCGCGCACCTTGGCCGGAGTCAGGGCACGGTCCGGGAGCACGCTGAAGCTGACCTTCGCATGGTCGATCAGCGGCGCGGTACCACCCGCATGTGTCGATACCGAAGCGACCAGAAACAGCGACAGCAGTGAAGCGCGGATGACTTGTTTCATTTGAATTCCTCGAATTTATTCAGAGTGCTTCCAGGCTGCTCGGCATATCCGGACGTGGCGAAGTGGCAAATAGCAATCAGTAGTCTGTTCAGCACGTGCGCTTCCTTCAATAAGATCAACTTGCCCAGCGACGGAAAATCAACGAAGTGTTGATGCCCCCGAAGGCAAAATTATTGCTCATCACCAGGTCGGTATCGATCTCGCGACCGCTGCCGGTGATGTAATCCAATGCACCGCACCGGTCGTCAACCTGGTCAAGATTGACAGTCGGCGCGAACCAGCCGCTGCGCATCATCTCGATGCTGGTCCAGGCCTCCAGCGCGCCGCAAGCGCCGAGGGTGTGGCCGGTATAGCTCTTCAAGGAACTGATCGGGATTCGCTCGCCGAACACGCGATGCGTCGCGGTCGTTTCCGCGATGTCGCCATGATCGGTCGCCGTGCCGTGCGCGCTGACATAGCCGATCGCTTCGGGCGGCAGTCCGGCATCGCTCAGCGCCAGCTGCATTGCGATCGCCATGGTCGTGGCGCTGGGTTGCGTGACGTGCTGGCCGTCGCTATTGGTGCCGAAACCGATCACTTCCGCGTAAATTTTCGCGCCGCGCGCCAGGGCATGATCGAGGTCCTCCAGGATCAGCGTGCTGGCGCCCTCCCCCACCACCAGGCCATCGCGCTTTACATCGAAAGGACGTGGCGTCAGCTCCGGCGTGTCGTTGCGGGTGCTGGTCGCGAACAAGGTGTCGAACACCGCCGCGTCGGTCACGTCGAGCTCTTCGGAGCCGCCGGCCACCATGATCGTCTGGTGCCCGGCCTTGATCGATTCGTAGGCGTAGCCAATGCCCTGGCTGGCGGAAGTACAGGCGCTGGACGTGGTGATGATCCGGCCGGTGATGCCGAAGAATACGCCGAGGTTTACCGGCGCGGTGTGGCTCATCATCTTGATGTAGGTCGTGGCATTGATGGTGTCGGTGGTCTTCTCCAACACCATCCTGCCGAAATCGCTCATCGACGCGGGCGTGCCTGCGGATGAGCCGTAGGAAATTCCCACCCGGCCGCTCTTAAGCAGCGGATCGCCCAACAGACCGGCGTCGATCAAGGCCAGCTCGCTGGCGCGCGTGGCCATCAGCGCGACGCGGCCCATGCTGCGCGTGGTCTTGCGGTTGTAGTGCTCCGGCAATTCAAACGGAGCCGCGGGTACGCCCAGTCGGGTATTCAGACCCTTGTAGATGCCCCACTCGTCAAAGCGGCGCACGGCATTCCGGCATTCGCGCAGCCGGGCCTGCACGGTCGGCCAGTCATGGCCGAGCGAACTGAGATTGCCCGCGCCGGTGATCACTACCCTGGCCATCAAACCATTCCTCCATTAACTGAAATTACCTGCCGCGTGATGTAGCCGGCATCCCTGGACATCAGGAATGCCACCGACGCCGCCACTTCTTCCGGCTGGCCCACGCGCCGAAGCGGGATCATCTTCAGTGCTTCCTCAAGAACTTCGGCGTTGACCATTTCGGTTTCGATCAATCCTGGCGCGACGCAATTGACGGTGATCTCGCGCTTGGCGAGTTCGAGCGCCAATGCCTTGGTCGCGCCGATGATTCCGGCTTTCGCCGCGCTGTAATTGGTTTGACCGCGGTTGCCGGCAATGCCGGACACCGACGATAGCGTGACGATACGGCCAGGTTTCCGACGACGCACCATCGGCATGATCACCGGCTGCAGAACGTTGTAGAAGCTGTCGAGGTTGGTGTGGATGACGCTGTCCCATTCTTCGCCGGTCATGGCCGGGAAGGCATTGTCGCGGGCGATGCCGGCATTGCACACGACGCCGTAATAGGCGCCGTGCGCTTCAACGTCGGCTGAAAGCTGCGCTGCGCAGGCGGCACGGTCGGACACGTCGAAGCACAGTACGCGAGCGCTACGGCCCAGACTGCGAATCTCCGCTGCCACTGCCTCCGCTTCGTCGCGCCGGCTGCGGCAATGGACCACAACGTCGTAACCGTCGCGAGCCAGGCGCAGGGCGATCGCGCGACCGATGCCGCGGCTGGCGCCGGTCACGAGTACAGTCAGGTTGTTCATGCGTACTGGTTCTCCAAAAAGGCGGCCGCGTCAGGCGGTTCGAATACCGAGACATGGGCGCTGGCGAGTTCCGACTCTCCATCCAGGATGCGGCAGGAAAACATGCCCAGGCCGTTTTCGCCGAACAACTCGCGGGTGGCCTCGATGCGCAACTGCATGCCGAAGGAAAAATGCTGGCAACAGGTATCGTAGCGGCGCGTCCCGAGCAGGAACCCGATTTTTGCCGGTTCGTTCCTGGCCAGCGCGCGGCAACCGGCCCACGCGGCAATGGCCTGCGCCATGTACTCGATGCCGACCCAGGTCGGAACGCCGTGCGCATCGGCAAAAAGATTGTCGGCGCGAATTTCCGCCGATACCACTACCGAGTCCGGGTCGCTGGCCAGCAACTGGTCGACCATGAGCATGCGGCCGCGATGCGGCACGACGGATTCGATGTCCACTCCGGCGAAGTTCATCAGCCTGCGCTCAGCAACACGGCAGCATTGCTGCCGCCGAAGGCAAAGGATTGGCTGAGGATGTGCCGCGGCGGTTTCGCCGCTGCCTCGCCAGGTCGCACCAGATGCAAGGGCGGCAATGCCGGATCTGCCTCACCGTCCCACCAGTGCGGCGGCAGGCGGGCGCCTGGATTACCGACCAGGGTCAGCCAGCTCAAAGCCGCTTCGATGCCGCCAGCCGCGCCGAGCGTGTGACCGGTCAGGGGCTTGGTCGAACTCACCGGCACCGTGGCGCCGAAAATCTCCGCGACCACCTTCGCCTCCATGGCATCGTTCTGCGGCGTGGCGGTTCCATGCAGGTTGATGTAGTCGATATCAACGCCGCGCAATCCGGCGCGGTGCAGCGCCTGCTGCACGACCTCGGCCGCGCCGCGGCCAGTGGGGTCCGGGGCCGACATATGATGCGCGTCCGAACTTTCGCCCCAACCGGACAAGCGCACGGGACCGGCTTCCGCGCTCATCAGGAACAGCGCCGCACCTTCGCCGATATTGATGCCATGGCGGTTGGCCGACATCGGATTGCAGCGCTCATCCGACACCGACTCGAGTGCGCGAAATCCGGCGATGGTGAAACTGCACAGCGAATCGGCGCCGCCGGCCACGACGGCATCGGCCAGCCCAGCCTTGATCAGGCGGGCACCGGACGCCA
>JBAZBG010000100.1:0-7194 GCA_041671585.1 Arenimonas sp.
GTCGTCAATGCCGTGCTCGCCGAGTTCATCGGCGTCAAGATCTTCGCGCTGGAAGATACGCTCGGAGTGAATCCGTTCGAGTGGAACCTGTTCGGACAGAGCGGCTCGCTGAACTTCACGGCTGGCACCTTGTTGTGGCCGATCGTGTTCATCATGACCGACACGGTCAACGAGTATTACGGCCAGCGTGGCGTGCGCTTCATCAGCTGGTTGGCGGTCGGACTGATCCTCTACGGTTTCGTGTTTGCCTTCGCAGCCATTCACCTGGCTCCTGCTGGCTGGTGGATCGGCGCCGCGCAATCGCAAGGCGTTCCCGATCAGCAGGCGGCATTCGCCGCCATCTTTGGCCAGGGGCTCTGGACGATCGGCGGCTCGGTGATCGCGTTCCTGCTCGGGCAACTGATCGACGTGTCGGTGTTCCACAAGATCCGGCGCAGCACGGGTCCACGCCTGGTGTGGTTGCGCGCCACCGGGTCGACGGCGATCTCGCAACTGGTCGACAGTTTCGTCGTGCTCTACATCGCTTTCGTGATCGGCCCGCAGCACTGGTCGCTCAGCCTGTTCTTCGCCGTGGGCACGCTCAATTACGCGTACAAGATGCTCGCCGCGCTGGCCCTCATCCCGTTGCTGTACCTGGCGCGTGGACTCATCCACCGGTACCTGGGCCATGCGCAGGCCGAGCGCATGATGCAGGCGGCGGCGAGCAATTGATCGGGAGGTTCAAGTCATGAGTTGGCATTGGTTACTGAGTATTGCCCTGTTGGCCTCACCGGTCGTCGCCGAGCCCATCGATAATTGCGCCAGCCTGCTGGGCTCGCTTTCTGTGGAACTCAGAGTGGCGCGGAGGCTACCCACGGACAGGCGCACGACGTTCGTCTGCCCCCGCGACACCCGTGCGTTGCTCGGGGCGAGCAAGCAGCGAATCGTCAATTCGCTCGGCCCGCCTGATGTTTCCGCCGGTCCATCCGGCGAGTCGGAGTCCGCCGACGGCAATGCCGTGGCGATGAGTTGGTCGTATTTCTTTTCCGGCGCGCCAGCCCGGGAACGCGGTCCGGGCACTCCCGAGCTGAGGTTCGACTTCAACGCCAGCCAACTGGTCAGCGCGGTTCACTGTCAGCGGACACGCTGACCGGGCGCACGCCACGCGGCAGGACGGTCCGGGCCAGGCGGCGCGGCTATAATGGGCGTCTGCCAAAGCCGGCGTCGACTCGGAGCAAACCCATGGCTGCAATGATGAAAGCGCTGGTCAAACGCCACGCCGAGAAAGGCATCTGGATGGAACAGGTGCCGGTGCCAAGCCCGGGCGCCAACGAGGTGCTCATCAAGCTGGAGAAGACCGCGATCTGCGGCACCGACCTGCATATCTACAAGTGGGACGAATGGAGCCAGCGCACGATCACGCCGGGCCTGGTCATCGGCCATGAGTTCGTTGGCCGCATCGTGGAACTCGGCGCTGGCGTCACCGGATACAAGCTCGGCGACCGCGTTTCCGCCGAAGGACACATCGTGTGCGGGCACTGCCGCAATTGCCGCGCCGGCCGCCAGCACCTGTGCCCGAACACCATAGGCATCGGCGTCAATCGCGCCGGCGCCTTCGCCGAGTACATTGCGATGCCGGCGACCAACCTGTGGCCGATCCCGGACCAGATTCCTTCCGAGCTTGCCGCGTTCTTCGATCCTTACGGCAACGCCGCGCACTGCGCGCTGGAATTCGACCTGATCGGAGAAGACGTGCTGATCACTGGCGCCGGTCCGATCGGCATCATCGCCGCCGGTATCTGCAAGCACGTCGGCGCGCGCAACGTGGTGGTCACCGACGTCAACGACTATCGGCTCAAGCTTGCCGCCGACATGGGCGCGACGCGCGTGGTCAACGTCTCCAAGCAGTCGCTGCGCGAGGTGGTGAAGGACCTGCACATCGAAGGATTCGATGTCGGCCTGGAGATGAGCGGCAACCAGGCCGCGTTCAACGACATGCTCGACTGCATGTACCACGGCGGCAAGGTCGCCCTGCTCGGCATCCTGCCCAAGGGCGCCGGCATCGACTGGGACAAGGTCATCTTCAAGGGCCTGACCCTGCAGGGCATCTACGGCCGGCGGATGTACGAGACCTGGTACAAGATGACGCAGATGGTATTGACCGGATTCCCGCTGCAGAAAGTGCTGACGCACCAGGTACACATCGACGATTTCCAGAAGGGCTTCGACCTGATGGAAGCCGGCAATTGCGGCAAGGTGGTTTGCAGCTGGGGCTGACGCGAGCGGGCGGATAAGCGACTGCGAAGAAACAAAAAAAGGGCGCCGAAGCGCCCTTTTCCAATTGCATATGGAATCGATCAGCTGCCGAGCGCCAGGGTCAGCACCACCGCGTCCGAAACCCGGTCGCCGAAGCCATTGGTGTCGTAGTAGTTGATCGCGGCATTGACCGGACCGAACTGGCGACTTACGCCGAGATTCCAGTCAGTGTAGCTGCCGTTGTCGTCGGAGAAGCGGGAATGGCCGACGCCGGCATTGAGGCTGAACTCGTTACCCATCTCCCAGGTCCCCGCGAGGTTGAGATACAGGCTGGAGAAGTCGAGATTGGAATAGTCGTTGGCGTAGGCAACGGTGAAGGTCAGCATTTCGTTCCAGGTCGTCTTGGCGAAAAACTCGTTGTAGTCCAGGCTGCCATAGGCGTCGCGTTCGCCAATATACGTATAACGAACGACCGAGAAATCCAGGTTCCAATCGTCGCTGATATCGGTGCTGTAGCCGACGTAGGTATCGAGCTCGAGATCCGGGCCATCGGGATCGACGAAATCAACATTGGACGCCCACGCGCCGACATAGAAGCCGCTATCGCCGAATGCATAGTCCAGGCCGCCTTGAAGGGCTGGCTCGAAATCAGTCTGGGTGACGCCGCGGAAAACGTAATCGGAAGTAACCGCGAGATTCCAGGTAAGGTTCGGCGACTCTTCGTCGGCGGGAGCCTCGGCGGCTTCTTCAGTCTGCTGCGCCGGATCTGCCGTTTCGGCAACATCCTGGGCCATCGTGGTCAACGGTAAGGCGAACACGGCCAGGCCAAGGGCCAGCGCAAGTTTGTTCAAACGCATAGGTATTCTCCGTTCATGTTCAGGCGGGCAAGGTGGAGTTTGGCATCGACGGCGCAAAACCAGTACATCGGCCGCCTGATTGCATGTCGCCTTGGCGGCCTGTTGAATTTTTAACACAATATAAGCACAAATTGCGATACGCCTGCGTATGTGCCGGCGCCGCCGTATTCGGCCAAGGCCCGCACATGAACGATAATCTACGTTCGCCCAACAGAGTTTTTACACCAATGAGCAGTCCCACGCTGAGCCGCCTGAGCGCCACCCTCGACGCAATTCGCTCCGATGGACTGTTCAAGTCCGAGCGCATCATCACCAGTCCGCAGTCGGCCGAGATCGAATTGGCGGACGGTCGGCACGTGTTGAATTTTTGCGCCAACAACTACCTGGGCCTGGCTGACGACCCCTCGGTGATCCAGGCGGCGAAGGACGCGCTCGACAGCCACGGATTCGGCATGGCCTCGGTCCGCTTCATTTGCGGCACCCAGGACCTGCACAAGCAGTTGGAAGCGAAGATTGCCGCGTTCTTCGGCACCGAGGACGCGATCCTTTACGCCGCCTGCTTCGATGCCAACGGCGGCCTGTTCGAACCCCTGCTGGGCGAAGAGGACGCGGTCATCTCCGACGCCCTGAACCATGCCTCGATCATCGATGGCGTGCGCCTGTGCAAGGCCAAGCGCTACCGTTACGCCAATTGCGACATGGCCGACCTCGAGGCGCAGCTCAGGCAGGCCCGCGCTGACGGCGTGCGCGACATCCTGATCACCAGCGATGGCGTGTTTTCAATGGATGGCTTTATCGCGCCGCTCGATGAAATAACCGCGCTGGCAAAGAAGTATGGCGCCCTTGTGCACATCGACGAGTGCCACGCCACCGGATTCCTTGGCGCCACAGGCCGCGGATCGGCGGAGGTCAAAGGCGTGCTCGAGCAGATCGACATTTTCACTGGCACGCTGGGCAAAGCGCTCGGTGGCGCGCTCGGTGGCTTCACCACCGGCCGGCGCGAAGTGGTCGAGCTGTTGCGCCAGCGTTCGCGCCCGTACCTGTTCTCGAATTCCCTGCCGCCGCACGTGGTCGCGGCCGGCATCAAGGTGTTCGACATGCTGTCCAGCGCCGCCGACCTGCGCCGCAAGCTGGTCGACAACACCACCTATTTTCGCGAACAGATGGGCAAGGCCGGATTCGACCTCAAGCCCGGTGTGCACCCGATCGTTCCGGTCATGCTCTACGACGCACCGCTGGCGCAGAAGTTTGCCTCCGCTCTGCTCGACGAAGGCATTTATGCCATCGGATTCTTCTTTCCCGTCGTGCCAAAAGGCCAGGC
The DNA here is from genome assembly GCA_041671585.1 of Arenimonas sp. GTDB lineage: Bacteria > Pseudomonadota > Gammaproteobacteria > Xanthomonadales > Xanthomonadaceae > Arenimonas. The sequence goes on from JBAZBG010000100.1 coordinate 4,414, forward strand.
CCGCATCCGCACGCAGATAAGCGCCGCCCATTCGCGCGAGCACCTGGATCGCGCCATCGCCGCCTTCACCAAAGTAGGCAAACAGCTGGGCGTCGTCTAACCGCCGCGCACTCACATCATCCGAGGGCAGCTATTTCTTCGGGGCCTAGCGCCCGCCACTTGCCCTTGGCCAAGCCGCCCAGCCGCAGCGGGCCGATGGCGACGCGGATCAGGCGCAGCACGGAAATGTCGAAGGCCTGCAGCAGCCGGCGGATCTGCCGGTTCTTGCCTTCATCGAGCACTACTTCCAGCCACGCGTTCTTTTCGCCATGGCGCAGCAGGTTGACGGTCTTCGCGGCGAGGTGCTGGCCGTCTATCACCCGGCCCTCGACCAGCGCAGACAGTGTCGCTGCGTCAGGAATCTTGTCGACCTGCACGTGATAGATCTTGTCCAGGCCGCTGCCGGGCGCTGCCAGCGCCGCCGCCCACTGCGGATCATTGCAAAACAACAGCAGCCCTTCGCTGGCCTTGTCCAGCCGTCCGATCGGCGCCAGCCACGGCAAATCGGCGCCTTCCAGACAGGCGTAAACGGTGTCGCGTCCCTGCTCGTCACGGGTGCTGGTCAGCAGTCCGCGCGGCTTGTTCAACATGATCACCAGGCGCTCCGACAGCGCCTGTTCCTGCCCGGAGATCTCGATCCGGTCGATGCCCTGGCGCACGGGGAAGTCAACATCGCGCACCGTGCGACCGTTGACCGTGACCCTGCCCTCGAGCACCCATCGCGCCGCCTGCGTCCGCGACGCGATGCCGAGTTTCGAAATGACCCGAGCAACGCCATGGCGCGATGGAAGTGCGGGAACGACGGGGCGGCCCACTATCACTTCGCCGATTGAATCGAACCAGCCGTGCTTACTGTCCGGAGGACGCCGGCGTCGATGTGGTCGATCCTTGTGTTGCGGTGGTGACCGTACCGGGCTTGCCGGTGGCAACGCGAATGCCCTTGGCCTTCATCCACGCATCGAATTCCACGGAGGTCATTCGCTTGCCGTTCTGGCTCATGTCGAACCGCCACGGTGTGTTGTCGTCCTTGGTCAGCGGCACGTAGGCGCCTGGAGCTGCCGCTGCCAATGCCGCCGCCTGTGCGCGGAAACTCGCCACCACATCGTGGGCGCTCGCGCAGAACGGATCGGAGGTGACGGGCTGGATCATTTCCGGTGCCACCAGGCTCATGGCCGGCGTCGGCTGCGTCGATGCCGGCAGCAAGCAGTCAGCAGCCAGAGACGGCGTGCTCAGCAGCCCTGCGAGCAAGGCAACACCAAGGAAGCCTGACCTGTTCATTTCGTAATTCCTGCACTGGCAATGGGCCGAGCATAAGCGCGCTGCGGCATGCAGGCAACCGGAAAGACGAAGCCCGGCGCAAGGCCGGGCTTCGTGTCACGCTTTCAACGACTTGTTCAGTTCTGCACGTTCAGCTCAGTGCGGCGATCACGCGCACGGCCTTCCGGATTGTCCGAAGTTGACCCCGGGCGTTGCAACGCATAGGGAAGCGGCAGCAGGCGCCGATGGCCGGCTTTTGGACCCGTCCGTGCAGGGTCAGTCGCCACCCGAGCGCTCGCGGCAGGCGGAGTGATTTCTCCTGAAACGGAAGACCGGCCCTTTCCGGACCTGCGCAGACATGTCGTATGATGGCGACGAATGAACCCTGTCCCTGCCGTAACCGATTGCATGCGAATTCCAATTCAAATAATGGTCCTGGGCTTGCTGCTTGCGTTCACCGCAACGGCTGTTCGCGCCCAGCCGAAGGCTCCGGAAGCCACGCTGCCGGCTAATCCGGCAGCGACGCAGCAATCGACCCCGATCGATCTCGCGTTGCATCCGGCAGCGGCACCGCAGTCGACCCCGATTGATCTCGCGTTGCATCCGGCAGCGGCACCGCAGTCGACCCCGATCGATCTGGCGTTGCATCCGGCAGCGGCACCGCAGTCGACCCCGATCGATCTGGCGTTGCATCCGGCAGCGGCACCGCAGTCGACCCCGATCGACCTCGCGTTGCATCCGGCAGCGGCACCGCAATCGGGCCCGATCGATCTGGCGCTGGAGTCGGCCTCGGCGGAGGTCAAGCGCGTTGCGCGCTGGGTCGTCGACTCCGGCGACAACGTCGGCCTGCCGTTCCTGCTGATCGACAAGCTCAACGCCCAGGTTTTCGTTTTTGGTCCTGCCGGGCAGCTTCGAGGCGCGGCGCCTGCGCTGCTCGGCATGGGGCGAGGTGATCGTATGCTCGTGTCGAATGACACGAAGATGTCGGCGATGCCACCGCAGGTGCGTATTACGCCCGCGGGCCGTTTCGTGTCGAGACTTGCCAAGGACTCGAAGGGCAAGGAGCTCCTTGTTCTCGACTACGAGGCATCGCTTTCGCTGCATCCGGTGGTAAAGGGAACACCGGCAGAACGACGCGCCGAGCGTCTCAAGAGCGCCACGGCGCAAGACAATCGCATCTCTTTCGGTTGCATCAATGTTCCGGTGCCGTTCTACGCGGCGGTCGTCAGCCCCGCCTTCACCGGGACCAAAGGCATCGTCTACGTTCTGCCGGAGACGGGCCCGGCGAGTGCGCTGTTCGGGTTGAAACCTGACGGCGCAGCGGTGGCCGGTGCGCAACTAAGCTCGCCAGCGCCAAACGCGCCGGCCGCCCAAACGGGACCGGCCCCGGGCGCAAGGTAGCTTCGCCTCGCGCATTAGTCGCCCGAAGTCCACGACTTCAAGGCCGGCGATTACACCAAAATCAGGACCACTGTCGCGCATCGC
>JBAZBG010000101.1:0-7131 GCA_041671585.1 Arenimonas sp.
ATTCGATCTCGCCCAGCTCGATGCGGAAGCCGCGCAGCTTGACCTGGTGATCGATGCGCCCGAGTACTTCCAGGCGACCATCGCGGCGCCAGCGCGCCAGATCGCCGGTGCGATACAGGCGTCCGCCGGGCCGCTTACCGAACGGATCGGCGATGAATTTTTCCGCCGTCAACTCGGGCCGCGCCAGGTAACCGCGCGCCACGCCGAGCCCGCCGATCAGCAGTTCGCCGGGCACGCCGGCGGGCACCAACTGCAGGCGCGCGTCGACCACGTAGATTTCGGTATTGGCCAGCGGCCGGCCGATGCTGACCGGCTCGCTGCCGGCGCGCACACGTTCGAGCGTCGACCACACCGTGGTCTCGGTCGGGCCGTACATATTCCACAGTTCGCTGCCGCAACCGAGCAGGCGATCGGCGAGCTCGCGTGGCAGCGCTTCGCCGCCGCTGAGCAGGCGCAGACCGGACTGGCCGCTCCAACCCGCTTCCAGCAGCAGGCGCCAGGTCGCGGGCGTCGCCTGCATGAGGGTGCTGCCGGAGGTCTCGATCAGGCGCGCCAACGCGGCGCCGTCCGAGGCCGTGGCGCGATCGGCGAGCACGATGCGCGCGCCGACGGTCAGCGGCAACAGCAGTTCCAGCAACGCGATGTCGAACGACAGCGTGGTCACCGCGCACACCGTGTCGGTCGCGGTCAGGCCCGGCTCGCGCGCCACCGAGGCGAGGAAATTCACCGCCGCGCGGTGCGGAATTTGCACGCCTTTCGGCCGCCCGGTCGAGCCGGACGTGAAGATCACATAGGCGAGGTCTTCCGGCCGGACCGCGCGGACAATCCGCGCGGCGCGCGGCAGCGCCAGCGCCTCTTCCACCAGCACCACGTCGCTGGTCGAGGTCGGCAGTTGCGCCAGCAGATCGCGTTCGGTCAGTACCAGCCGCGCCGCCGAATCTTCCAGCATGAAGGCCAGCCGGTCGGCCGGATAACTGGGATCCAGCGGTACATAGGCGGCGCCGGCCTTGAGCACGCCGAGCATAGCCGCCAGCATGCGCGGCGAGCGTTCGACGAACAGGCCGACCAACTCGCCCGGCCCGGCGCCGCGTTCGCTCAACACGCGCGCCAGGGCGTCGGCCTGCGCATCGAGCTCGGCATAACTCAGTCGCGTACCGGCATGTTCGACCGCAATCGCGTTGGGCGTGCGCGCGGCCTGCGCTTCGAACAAGCCGTGCAACGAATGCTCAGGCGTCGCGCACTGCGTGTCATTCCATTCCACCAGCAGTTGCCGGCGTTCATCGTCCGCCAGGATCGCCAGCTCGCCCAGGCGCTGCGACGGATCGGCGACCGCCGCGCGCAGCAGCTGCTGCAGGTGCCGGGAAAATGCCGCCACGGTCGCTTCGTCGAACAGATCGCTGGCGTATTCGAAGAACAGCGCCAGCCCGTCGTCGCACTCACTGGCGAACAAGGCCAGATCGGTGCGCGCGGTTCCGGGGTTGATGGCGTCGAAGTCGACCGGCGTCAGCACCAGGCCCGACAGCTCGGTGGTTTCGCTCGGAAAGTTCTGGAAGAACAGCATCACCTGGAACAAGGGCGAGTGACTCAGGCTGCGATCCAGGTCGAGCTCTTCGAGCAGCCGTTCGATCGGTACGTCCTGGTGCGAATAGGCGCCCAGCGTGACGTCCTTGACCCGCGCCAGCAGCTCGCGAAAGCTCGGGTTGCCGGACAGGTCGTTGCGCAGCGCCAGCGTGTTGACGAAGAAGCCGACCAGCGCTTCCAGCTCCTGGCGGCCGCGATTGGCAATGCCGACGCCAACCACCACGTCGGACTGGCCGGAGTAGCGCAGCAACAGGGTCTTCAGCGCCGCCAGCAAGGTCATGAACGGCGTCACGCCTTCCTGCCGGCTGAGCCGTTTCACGCCGTCGTAAACATCGGCTGGCAGCACGGTGCGCAACACCTCGCCGCGATAGCTTTGAATGGGCGGGCGCGGCCGGTCGCCCGGCAATTCCAATACCGGGATGCGGCCGGACAGGCGCTCGGTCCAGTAGCCGAGTTGCTTGCGCAGGGACTCGCCGTCGAGAAACTCGCGCTGCCACAGCGCGTAGTCGACGTACTGCAGCGAGAGCTCCGGCAAGGGCGACGGTTTTCCGGTCTGGAACGCGGCGTACAGTTGCCGCAGCTCGTCGAGCACGATGCTCAGCGACCAGCCGTCGACGACGATGTGATGGGCGTTGAGCACGAACAGGTGAGCGTCGTCGGCCACTTGCACCAGCAACGCACGCAGCAAGGGTCCGCGCGCGATGTCGAAGGGCTGCGCCGCCTCGCGACGCGCCAGCGCAAAGGCCGCCGCCTCCCGTTCGCCGGGCGCCAGCTGGCGCAGGTCGTGGCGCGCGACCGGCACCGGCGCCGGGTCCAGCACGATCTGCTGCGGGCCCGCGTCGTCGGCCACCACCACCGTGCGCAGGCTCTCGTGGCGGCGCGCGATTTCAGTCAACGCGCGTTGCAGCACGTCGACATCGAGCTCGCCGCGCAGCCACAGACTCAGGGGCACGTTGTAGACCGCCGATCCCGGATCGAGCTGGTCGAGAATCCACAAACGCTGCTGCGCCGACGATAGCGGTATGCGCGCCGGGCGCGGACGGCGACCGATCTCGGACCGGGGCGCGGCCGCGGCCTGCCGCGACAGCTGCTGCAACAACAGGGCGCGCTTTTCCGGCGACAGGCCGGCCAGGCGCGCGTTGAGCTCAGTCATTGGTCTCTCCGATGGGCGGGCTGGCCGCAAGCAATTGCTCGCTCGCTTCCTGGTCGCTCAGGTGTTCCAGGCTTTGCAACAGCGCTTCCAGATCGTCGTGCTCGAGCTGGTCGCGCTCGCTGGCCACGCGCGCCGCCAGTTGTTCCAGCGTCGGTGCTTCGAACAGCACGCGCAGCGGCAACTCGACGGCGAAGGCTTGTTCGATGCGCGACAGCAGTTGCGTGGCCAGCAGCGAATGCCCGCCGAGGTCGAAGAAGTTGTCGCGCATGTCGACGCGGCGCACGTTCAACAGTTGTTGCCAGAGCCCGGACAGCAATTCTTCTTCCGGCGTCCGCGGCGCAAGCTCGCCGGCGTCGTCCGCGCCGGCGCCAGCCACGCTTTCCGGTGTCGGCAGTGCGCGCCGGTCGACCTTGCCGTTCGGCGTCAACGGAAAGTTTTCCAGCAGCACGAACGCACTCGGCACCATGTAGTCCGGCAAGGCCGCCTTCAGGTGTTCGCGCAGCATGGCGGTGGTCGGCGCGACGCCGGCGGCGGTCACGTAGGCGACCAGGCGTTTGTCGCCCGGGCGATCCTCGCGGCAATGCACGACCGCCTGGGTGATCGCGGGGAATTGCGCGAGCACCGATTCGATCTCGCCCAGTTCGATGCGGAAGCCGCGCAGCTTGACCTGATGGTCGATGCGGCCGATCACCTCGATGTTGCCGTCGCGGCGCCATAGCGCCAGGTCGCCGGTGCGATACAGGCGGCCGCCCGGGCGCGTGGCGAACGGATCGGGAATGAATTTTTCCGCGGTCAGGTCCGGCCGTCCGCAGTACCCGGCGGCCAGGCCGTCGCCACCGATCAACAGCTCGCCCGGAATGCCGGCCGGCAACAGGTTCATGTGCCGGTCGACCATGTGAATCTGGGTGTTGTCGACCGGCTTGCCGACCAGGATCGGACCGTCGCCGGCCGTCACCCGGCACAAGGCCGAATACACGGTGGTCTCGGTCGGGCCGTACAGATTCCACAGCTCGCGCCCGCAGGGCAACAGGCGCTCGGCGAGCTCGCGCGGCAATGCTTCGCCGGTCGAAATGATTTCCAGTCCCGGCTTGCCGGTCCAACCCACCTCGAGGAGCATGCGCCAGGTCGCGGGCGTGGCCTGCATCACCGAAATGTCCGCGGCGTCGACCAGGCGGCGCAGGCGCAAGCCATCGCGCGCGGTGTCGCGGTCGACCAGCAGGATCTTGGCGCCCACGGTCAGCGGCAGGACCAATTCGAACAGCGCGATATCGAACGACAGTGTGCTGATCGCGCACAGCGTGTCGCCAGCGACCATGCCCGGCTCGCGCGCCACCGAGCGCAGCAGGTTGACCGCCGCCTGCTGGCGAATCTCGACGCCTTTTGGTTTGCCGGTCGAGCCCGAGGTGAAGATCACGTAAGCCAGGTCGTCGGCCGCCGCGCCATCCGCGGGCGGCTGCTCCGCGCACGCGCCAAGCGCCGCCTCGGCATCGGCGACGATGACTGTCTCCACGCCGGCCGGCAGCGCATCGGCGAGTTCGCGCTGGGTCACCAGCACGCGCGCGGCCGAGGTTTCCAACATGTAAGTGAGGCGGTCGACTGGGTAACTTGGATCCAGGGGCACATAGGCGCCGCCGGCCTTGAGGATGCCGAGCAGGCCGATCAGCATTTCCAGCGAGCGCTCGACGTACAGGCCGACCAGCGAACCGGCGCTGACGCCGGCGTCGCGCAGCTGATGCGCCAGCGCTTTGGCGCGGCGGTCGAGTTCGCGGTAGCTGAGCGCGCGGCCGTTGAATTCCACCGCAATCGCTTCCGGCGTGCGCGCGACCTGCGCGCCGACCAGCGCCGCCAGAGTGCGCTCACGCGGCAGTTCGCGGCGGGTGTCGTTCCAGCGCGCCAGCTCGGCGCGCTCGCCGTCGGTGATCAGGGGCAGGCTGGCCACGCGCGCCTGCGGCGCGTCGGCGGCGGCGGCCAATAGGGTGATGAAGTGTCCGGCCAGGCGTTCGATGCTGGCGGCGTCGAACAGGTCGGTGCTGTATTCGAACATCAACTCGCGTTCGCCGTGCTGATTGACGAACAACGACAGGTCGCCCTGCGCACCGCCCGGCTGCAGGTCGGTGGCGTGCACCGGATCCACGCGCAGGCCGGTCATCGCAATTTCGGACCCCGGATAGTTCTGGAAGAAGTACATCACCTGCGCCATCGGCGTGTGGCTGGCCGAGCGCGGCAGGCGCAGGCGCTCGAGCACACGGTCAAGCGGCGCGTCGGCGTGCTCCAGCGCACCGAGCACGTTGCCGCGCACGGTGTCGAGCAGCTCGACGAAACTGCGTTCGCAGTCGACCTGCGTGCGCAGCGGCAGGGTGTTGACGAAGAAACCGAGCACGGCCTCCAGTTCGACCCGCGCGCGACCGGCAACGCCCATCGCCACCACGATGTCGTCCTGGCCCGTGTGCCGGGCGAGCAGCAACTGGAAGACGCTCAGGAACAGCATCGACAAGGTCGCCTGGCGCTCCTTCGCCAGCCGCTCCAGCCGCTCATACAGTGCGGCCGGCACCTCGGTGCGCCAGAGCGCGCCGCGAAATCCCTGCACCGCAGGACGGGCGCGGTCGGCGGGCAGGTCGAGCGTGGTGGCGGCGCCGCTCAGGCGCTCCTGCCAATAGTCGAGCTGCGTGTTCAGGCCGTCGCCGCCGAGGGTCTCGTGTTGCCAGAGCGCAACGTCGGCGATCTGCAATGCCAGGGGCGGCAGCGCGCTGCGCAGCGACTCCGGGCTGGCGCCGGCCGCGAGGGCGTCGTGCAGCACCTGCAGCTCGCCGAGGAAGCCGGTGATCGACCAGCCGTCGATGGCGATGTGGTGGCAGCCCAGCACCAGCAGGTGCAGCTCCGGCGCGGCCTGGATCAAGGTGGCCCGCAGCATCGGGTTGCGGCTCAGATCGAAAGGCCGGGCGATATCGGCCTGGGCCAGCGCCAGGGCCGCCTGGCGGCGCTCGGCCAGGGTCGCGCCGTCGGCGGCCAGCTCGCGCCAGGGCAGGGTGACGCCGTCCAGAATCTGTTGGAACGGCTCGCCGCCCTGGCTGCGAATCACCGTGCGCAGCGGTTCGTGCCGGTCCAGCAGGGCCTGCACGGCCCCACGCAGGCAGCCGCGATCGAGCTTGCCTTCCAGCCAAAGCGCGATCGGCAGGTGATAGGCCGCCACGCCCGGGGTCAGTTGGTCGAGCAGCCACAGGCGCCGCTGGCCGAAGGTCAGCGGAATGCGTTCGGGCCGCGGCCGCGGCTGGATGCGGTTCTGGCCGGCGCGCTGCCGGGCGGCGATCTGGCGCAGCAATTCCCGTTTGGCAGGCGAAAGATCGGCAACACGCTGCTTCATGTCATTCACTTGGCTGTACTTCCCTGTATGCCGCGGACCCCGCCAGCCAGCGTTGGCGCAAGCGCCCCGCCCGACGTCTCCATAACCCCAACCAGCGCGCGTGAAGCCCGTCACAAGCCTGCCGTGACCGGTTTCACCGCCCCGGCGTGACGCACCGCCCAACGCGAGCGCGACCCCGTTCACGGTTCCGCGCGCGCCGAGTGTGCCACCTGGCGGGCAAAATGTGGAGAGGGGACTGCACTATTTCCTGAAATTAACGCACAATCGGCGGCGTTGTCCTCATTCCACGGAAAAAGGGCCCTAATGATGCTTGCTTCAAACCTACTCTCGCCCCTGGCCGCCCTGTCGGCCCGAGTAGGCTCCGACCCGCTGCTGGTGCCGGGGGGCGGTGGCAACACTTCGCTCAAGTGCGACGGGCAACTGTGGGTGAAGGCATCCGGTACCTGGTTGGCGCACGCTGGAGATCAGGACATATTCGTGCGCCTGCCGCTGGATCAGGTCCGGGCCGCCCTGCGCCATCCGGACGGGGAGGCGCGGCTGGCGTTGCTGTCGTCGGACGGCGGCTTGCGGCCTTCGATCGAGACGTCCTTACACGCCCTGCTCCCGCAGGCGGTGGTCGCCCACGTGCACTCGGTCAACACCCTGGCCTGGGCCGTGCGCGCCAACGCGCAGGCGGAACTGGCCCGGCCGCTGGCCGGCCTGCGCTGGGCCTGGGTGCCCTACCGACGCCCCGGCTACCCGCTGACCCAGGCGGTCAGCGCGGTATTGGCCGAGGCCGGCCCGGCACCCGACATCCTGGTCCTGGCCAATCATGGCCTGGTGGTGGCGGCCGAAAGCTGCGATGCCGCCGAGGCGCTATTGCTGGACGTGGAGCGGCGCCTGGCGGTGCCGGCGCGACGTTTTCCTGCATGCGACCCGGCGCGCCTGCAGGCGGTCAACGACCTGGACTGGCGCCTGGCCGGCAATGAATTGGTGCACGGGCTGGGCACCGATCCGATTGCGCTGCAGATCGCGCGCAACGGCGCGCTGTATCCGG
>JBAZBG010000102.1:0-7130 GCA_041671585.1 Arenimonas sp.
AGCGTGATGCGCCGTTCGTCGCTGGCGAGTCTTTCGACCAGCGCCAGCGTGCCATCGTTGGAAGCGTTGTCGACCACGACGATGCGCACCACCGGCGCCGAGGCGAGCAGCAGCTTCAGGCAGCGGCGAATGGTTTGCGCCGACTGGTGGCTGACCACCACGACACCGACGTCGGAAGCCTTCTGCGCGCGGCCGGCGCCGATCGGTTTGCCTTGGAAGGAGTGGCGCGATTCGGTCATGTCAGTTGAACAGGTCGCGCTGTGGCCCGCTGCGCGCGAGCTCGTCGATGCGGGTGAGCAGGCGTTCGCGCAGCGGACGCAGTGGATCGGAGAGAATGAATTTTGCCACCTGTTCCTGAAAGTCGGGCCAGCGCGCCACCAGCGTTGCCAGGCCATCGCTGTCGATGGACGACGGATGCGCTGGCGCGTCGTACTGGTCGCGCACTACGAATGCTGCGGGACACAATACATTGTTCCAACCCATCGCTGCCGCGCGCCGGCAGAAGTCGTCGAGCGCCCGGGCGCCGGCAAATGTGTCGGCATCCAGATTGCCGATCTGGCGCAGTGCGTCGCGGCGCAGGAACAAGCACGAACCGACCGCGGCGGGCAGTTCGGGACAGGTCGGCCAAGCGACGCTGGCTGCCGCCTCGGCGATGGCTTCGGGAAATTCCGGCGCCGGATTGGCTTCGCCGAAGCGCGGAAACGAGCACAGATCGGCATGATTGGACCAGGTGGCGACGGTGGCGATCCGGCGGTCGCCCGCCGCGCAGCGCGCCACTTGCTGCAGCCAACCGGGGGTAGTCACCGAATCGACGCCGAGCAGCACGAGATCATCGCTGCCGCTTTCCTCGATGGCCGCGTTGCAATTTGCGGCCAGTCCCAGCGAGCGTTCGCGCCGGACGTAACGCGCTTCCAGCTTGCTGCGATTGCACCAACCGCGGGCCAGCGGCTCGACTTGCGGATCGCTGGACGCGTCATCGGCGATCAGCACTTTCGTTCCAGCCGGCAGCGTCCGCTCAAGCGACGCCACGCAGGCATCGAGCGCGGCGATGGAATTGAACACCGCAACCACCACCGTAGGCAGGCTGGCAGGCATCACGCAGCGCCCAGCGGCCGCAGACTCCGGCGGCACGGCGAAGTCTGGACGCGCAGCCGCGCCGCGCCCGATCGATGCCGCCTGGTCATTGCCCGGCCGCGGGCTTTCCGGCGGGCTTGCGCAGCGGATCCATGGCGCGGAAACGCTCACCGTATTCATCGGTCAGGCGCCGCGCTTCGGTCGGATCGCGAATCACCGTCGGTGTGATCAGGACCAGCACCTCCTCGCGATTGTTGGTCCGGTTCTGGCTGCCGAACAGGCCGCCGATCACCGGAATGCGGCTCAGGTACGGAATGCCGGAAGAACCCTTGCCCTGATCGGTCTTGATCAGGCCTGCCAGTACGATCGTCTCGCCGGTTTGCACCGCCACTTCGGTATGCAGCTTGCGATTGTCGACGCTGATGTTGCCGCCGATGATCGGACCCGATGCGCTCGGCGAACTGACGTCCTGGGTGATTTCCATGAACACCATGCCGTTGCTGCTGATCCGGGGCTTGACCTTGAGGCTGACGCCGGTCTGCCGGAACTGCACCTGGCTGTAGGTGTTGTCGTCGTTGGTGTTGCCGTTGTTGTTGAGGATGGTGCTGGCCACCGGAATCTGCGTGCCGGAACTGAAATCGGCTTCGACGTTGTTGCGCACCAGCACCGAAGGCGCCGACAGGATGCGCAGGTCGGAAACCGAATCGAGCGTGCTGATGATTGCCTGCGCGCTTGGGCCGAGGAAAGTGAAGCTGGCGCCGTTCGGCGCCGGACGAATGCTGGTCCCGGAATTGCGCCAGCGAGTGAGCGCGTTGGTGGTCGTCTGGGTGGCCGCATCGATGGCGCTGCCGAAGAACCAGCTGACGCCGTAACTCAGGTCGCCGGTCAGCTTGACCTCGACCACCTGCGCTTCGATGTGCACCTGCAACGGCATGGCGTCGAGCCGGTCGATGGCGCGACGGATCGACTCCCATTGCGCCGGACTGGCGCGCACCAGCAGCGAATTGCTTTCTTCCACGGCGCTGATGCCGACATCGCCACCACCGACGCTGAAGGTCTGGTCGGACACCCCGCCTGCGTCGCCGCCATTCTTGTATGGCAAGGGAGCGTCGGCCGGCGGCATGTCGGTGGTGCGCACCTCGACCGGCTCCAGGCCCGGCATCAATGACGGCGCCGTGGTCCTGGTGGTCGACGTATTGCCGTAGACGTTGCCGAGTTGCTCGGCCAGATCGGCCGCCTTGACGTACTTCACTTCATAGACGAACAGGCGCGCGCCCTCACCACCGGCGTCCATGCGTTCGATCCAGGTTTCGATCTGGGTCAGGTATTTCGGCTGCGGCGTGATCACCATGACCGCGTTCTGGCCTTCCAGGGGCATGAACCGGAACATGCCGGCGAGCGGCGTCTTGCCGCCTTCGCCAAATACCTTCTCCAGTTCGCCAACGACTTTCGAGGCTTCCGCCGATTGCAGCGGGAACACGCCGACCGACATGCCGGCCAGCCAGTCGACGTCGAAGATCTCGATCGTGCGCAGGTAGTTCTGCAGCTCGGCGCGGCTACCGGCAATCACGATCAGGTTGCGCGAGGTGTCCACCTGCACCACGGCGCGGTCGCGCGCATACGGCTTGAGCAGTTTTTCCATCTCGGTGGCGGAGATGAATTTCAGGGGCACGGCGCGGACTTCATAGCCACGCGCATTGGCCGGCGAACCGGTGCGCGGCGACAGGTTGCCGGCCACGGCCTGGTCGGCCGGCACGATGTTGTAGCGGCCATCGCTCCAGATCAGTCGGGCGTTGTTCCAGCCGAGCACCATCTCCAGCAACGACAGTGCCTGCGATCCGCTGACCGGACGCGGCGTGGCCAACGTCACCGTACCCTGCACGTTCGGCGCAATTACGTAGTTTTGCTGCAGCAGATCGCCCAGGATGGCCTTGACCACTGCGTGCAGGGACTCGCCCTCGAAATTGAAAGTTGCCTCGCCGCTGGAGCCCAGGTTCGGCGGCGGCTGTGCTGCCGCTTGCTGGTTGATCACCTGGCCGGTGCCGCGCGTGATGTTGGGCACCACCTTTCGGCCGGCCTCCGCGGCAGCGCCGGGGGTGATTTCGGAGCCGGTTGATGGCGACTGGTTGATGGCGGTCGCCGTCAGCCGCTCCGAGTTGCTATGCATGACCGGCGCTGACGGCGTCACGCAACCTGCGAGCAGGGTAAGCAGGCTCATGGGGACAATCAGCGCGATGCGGATCGGAAATTTCATGGGTTCATTCTTCTGGTCTGCTTCATTTTTCTTTGGCGCCGGCAGCTTCGGCCTCGGCCCGCATTTGCGCGCGACGGGCTTCGATGCGACGACGGATGGCTTCGACTTGCTGTTCCTGGGTGAGCTGCTCGGCCGCTTCCGGTTTCGCCGCCGGTTCCGCATTGGCTGGCGGCTGCGTGGGTGTGGGCGGCGGAGGCGGCGACCTGATGGCCTGAATCGGCTGTTGCACTTCGCTGTCGTTGTCGACCGCGGCGGCCATCGGAGTCGGCGCCTCGCCGCTGCGGCCATCGAATACGCGCAGCTCGAGCGTGCGTTGTCCGGACGGACCTTCGATCACCGCGCTGCGTGGCTCCAGCTGCAGCAGCCGCCAAGCGCTGCCCTGCACGGTTTCGCCGACGCGCACCCGGCGAGTGCCGCCATCCTTGTTGTCGGTAAGGATGGCCAATTGCAATCGCGGCGTGATCAGCACGCTGGTGAGCGTCACGTCCAGGTCCGCGGCGCCGGCCTCGCCATCGACGGCCGACTGCGCCACGGGCCGACGGGTCAGATTCATCAGCGGCCGTTCGCCGACTTCCAGATAGTCGGCCATCGCACTCAGGCGCGAAACACTGCGCGTGAGCGAGACGCTGGGCAGCGGTGGTGGCTTGTCTGCGCTGGTGACTGCGGGGAAACGGCTGCCCAATCCGGACAGAGCCAGAATCAGCAGGCACAGCGCCCACAGGCACAGCGCGCCAAGCAGGAGGGTAAGCGGGCGAAACGCGTCAGCCACGGGAACCTCCCGGCGCCGACTTCAGGTAGCCGTAAAGATCGAAGCTGACGTCCAGGCCGCCGCCGCCTTCGGTACCCGATGCCAGGTAGCTGCGCCGCGACAACAGGTCCAGGTTGTCGATGAACAATTGCGGGCTGCCACTTTCCAGCGCATGCAATACGGCCGCCAGTTCGCCCATGCCACAGCGCAGGCGCACCTGCACCATGACCCGCGGGAAGGGTTCCTGGGTCGGCATGTCGGTTGGCGTCTGCGCAGTGATCTGGCAGCTGTTCGGATTCGGGCTGGCGCTGGCCACGACCTGCTGCAGGCGTTGCACCAGGCCGGCGCTGGCCAGCTCGCGACTGGTCTCGGGCAGGAAACCGGGATTGGAGGCTTCGAACTGGCGCACCTGCGCCAGCTTGAGTTGCAGTTGCGAACGCTGCGCGGCCTCGCTACGCAGGGCTTGCTCCTGTTCGCGCATCGCTTCGATCTCGCCGCCCATGGCCAGCATCGGCGCGGTGAACCACCAGTGCACGAGCAACAGATAGGCGATCGCCAACGCGATGAACGCGCCGCCGAGCACGCGCCAACGCTCAGGGACTGCGCGCGGACTCATTGGCCGACTCCTTTTCCTTGGCGCTGCCGGCCACCACAGCGGTCAGGGTGAAGCGCTCCTTGCCGGTGCGGGGATCGGATTGCACCGAGCCGGTCAGTGTGGGTGTCTTGATCAGCGGCGAGTCCTGCAACAACCCGACCAGCGCCGACGCCTGCTGGCTCTGACCGATGAGGACAACGCTGCCGCCATTGACCGCGATTTTTTCCAGCGACGTCGTGTCTGGAATTCGCCGGGTCAGGTCCGCGAGCAATTCCAGCATCGTCGGTTGTTGCGCCCGCTGCTTGGCCAGAAAATTGGCGGCCTGCACTGAGCCCTCGAGGGCATTGCGCAGCTTGCGCACTTCGCGCGCCTCGTTGGTTGCGGTCGCCAACTGCGCCGAATAAGCGTCGAAGGCTTCGCGCCGGTTAGCCAACGCCAGCCACAGGGAAGCAAACACAGCCGCGACCGCCACCACGGCGAGCAGGCGGTTCAGACTGCGTGCCCGGTCCGGCCGGGCAACGCGGCCGATCAAGGGCATCAGATTGACGCCAAGTCGCGAGCCGTCGGCCTCGACGACATCGACGCCGGCAAGCCCGGCAGCCATCGGACCCAGCCGCGCCAGCGCGGCGTCCAGTTGCTGCTTGGGCAATACCACCAGCTCCACGCGCATCTGCCGCGAAACCACGTCGCGCGACAACACGCGCGGTTCGAAACTCACCTGGTCGGCCGCGAACGGCGTCTGCCGATCGATTTCGTGCGCCATGACTTCGCGCAGCCGCGGCTCGGCCGAAGCAGGCACAGTCAGCACGGGGCGCAAGGTCTGCCAGCTGTCGACCAGAAGCCAGCGCGGTACGTTGCCGGCGTTTTCATCCAGGCGCACGCGCAATTGCTCAAGCAGATCCGAGTCGTCCACCGGTACGACGCCGATCAGGTCCGAGCGATCGTCCACCAATGCGCGCAATTGCAGACCGCCGCCATTCAAACCAAGCAGCAAGCGGCGATGACGCGCGCCGAGCTGTCGCCGCAACGCCACCGGCAGGACAGCGAGCATGGCTTCGCCCGCCGAGCGCAGCCAAGCCGGCAACGGACTGTCGAGATAACGCAGGCGCAACGGCTCCAGCGCTTGGGATAGGGATTGGGTTGCGGACATCAGTCGGATTCTCCCACGCGCCACGAGAGCGGCAAATAAAGCTGTCCAAACCCGCCTCCGCCGCCAATTCTGACGGCAGCCTGGATTTGGACCCGCGTTCCATCGGGACGGGTAGCTCGGCTGGAAATACTATACGTTCCTGTTCCCTGCGCGGCGAGAGAGTTGTCGGGCGGGACCGGCGAACCCGGCTGGCCCGCCGGAACCGGGGCGCGTTGCGCCAGGATCTGGGCCACCTGATCGGCCGGCAAGCCCAGCGCCTGCAGCACCGCAGGTGCAGCAAACGAGGGATTGGGCCGCGCCTGGCCGGTGTAGACGGTCACGTGCGGCTGCAGCCTCGCGAACAGGGCCTGGTCGATGCCGAGCACCTGGCGCAGCTCGGAGACGGTTTCGAACGAGCGATCCTTGGCGCCATAGGGCAAGTCGGCGGCGGCGTACTGCGGGTCTTCCGCCCCGCCTTCGGCATTGAGCAAGTCATCGCCGTCGCGCCAATCCTGAATCGCGCCGGCCAGTTGACGGGCCCGATCCTGATCCACGCCCACGGCGATCATCAGGCCGATCAGCAGGTCGGGCGCGGCAACATTCAAATCCACCTTGGCCGACTCGTCGAGCACGCGCACCTGGATCTGATGGCCTTCGAAAGCAAACGTGTTTGCCCGGCCATCCGGTATCCAACGCCCGGTCGGGTCGACGCCCTGCAAATGCAACGCCGCCACTTCGATGCCGGCCTCCGCCGCGTAGCGCGCCACCGAGCTGCGGCCCAGGTAGCGGCCCTGCAGTCCTTCCGTGCGCGCGGTCAGCGCGAACACCGAAATCAGTCCGGTCAGCAGCACCAGCAGCCAGAGCACGAGCAGCAGCGCAGCGCCGCGGGTTTGGCGATTTCCGGTGGCGAACATCATTGCCCCCCGACCGCTTCGGCCGCCAGGGGCACCGGTGGAGTACCTCCGAAGGGCAGGCCCAGCCGCGTGGCAACAACGAATTCCGGCCACTGCCGGCGCTCGTCGCTGAAGCGGATTTTCAGGCGGATCAGCGGCGGCAATTGCGTCGGCGCATTCCATTCCCGTTGCCACGCGCCGGCGCGGGATTGCGCATCGAGGGTGCGGAATTCGAAACTCCCTTCGGCGATGCCGTCGAGCAGCACCACGGGCTCGCGTTCGGCATCCAGCGCGCCATCGGGCGTCAGCAGTTGGTGGCGGAACAGCAGGCGCTGACCGCGCTCGCCGCGCGCCAGCTCGAGTGTTTGCAGATAGGGGCCGCCGCGGGACAGGTAGCCGGGCATCAGCGCCACGAACTCGAGTTTGGTCGATGTTCC
>JBAZBG010000103.1:0-5523 GCA_041671585.1 Arenimonas sp.
TACTCGGCCTGGGACAGCAACTCGGTCCTCGCCGAACACAGCCGCGAGGCGCCCGGCGGACGCGAGATCACCGTGCTCACCGATGCGATGCGCTGCGCGGCGTGCGCGTGGCTGATCGACCGTGCGCTGCGCCAGGAAACCGGAGTGCTCGATGCCGGCGCCAACGCGATCACCGGCCGCATCACGCTGCGCTGGGATCCGCAGCAAACGAAGCTTTCGACCTTGATGGCGCGCCTTGCCGCGTTGGGCTATCGCCCGTGGCTGGCCACCGGCGAAGCGCGCGAGCGCGAGCAGCGCAGCGAACGGCGGCGCTGGCTGCTGCGGCTCGGCGTCGCCGGTCTGGGCGCGATGCAGGCGATGATGTTCGCCGAAGCCCTGTACCTGGATACCAGCGGCGAGATGGCCAGCGCGACGCGCGACTTCTTCCGCTGGATCACCTTCCTGGTCGCCACGCCCGTGGTGTTCTACTCCGGCTGGCCGTTCCTGGAAGGCATGGCCCGCGAGCTGCGTGCGCGCCGCCTCGGCATGGACACGCTGATCGCCGGCTCGACCTTGCTCGCCTACTTCGCCAGCCTGCTGGAAACGCTGCGCGGCGGCCCCCACGTCTGGTACGACGCGGCGGTGATGTTCGTGCTCCTGTTGCTGCTCGCGCGCATGCTCGAACAACGCGCGCGCCGCATCGCCAGCGCGCAGGTCGACGCGCTCGCCCGCGCGCGTCCCGCGCTGGCGACGCGCGAAATCGCCGATGGGCGCACCGAGCAGGTTCCGCCGGCGGAACTCAAGGTTGGCGATATCGTGCGCGTGGCCGCTGGCGAAGCCGTGCCGGCCGATGGCGTGCTGCTCGACGGTTCGACCTTCGATGAAGCGCTCGTGAGCGGCGAGTCGACGCCAGTGCTGCACGAAGCCGGTGACGACGCCCTGGCCGGCAGCGTTTGCCAGGAACATCCGGCGCGACTGCGGATTACCCGCGTCGGCAGCGACACCTGGCTTTCGCAATTGACCCGATTGATCGAACGCGCGCAGGGCGAACGACCGGCAATGGCCCGCATCGCGGATCGGATCGCCGCCGGCTTCGTGACAGTTCTGCTGTTCTGCGCGGCTGGGGTCTATCTGTGGTGGCGGCAGCACGACCCGGCGCGCGCATTGGAAGTGACGCTCGCGCTGCTGGTCGTCAGTTGTCCCTGCGCCTTGTCACTGGCCATCCCGGCGGCGCTAACCGCAGGCCATGGCGCGCTGGCCAGGCTCGGCGTGCTCGGCCTGCGGGCCGATGCGCTGAGCGCATTGGCGCGGGTCGATCGCATCGTGTTCGACAAGACCGGCACGCTCAGCACCAACCAGCCGACGCTCGCCGAGGTCGAAGTGTTCGAAGGCTTTGGCCGCGACCACGTGCTGCAGCTTGCGTCCGCACTCGAACACGACAGCCGGCATCCCCTGGCACGCGCCATCGCGGCGCACCCGTCGCGCAACCCGATGCAACCCATGCCTGGTAATACGGACGATGAGCACACCACGCTCGTGGCCACCGAGGTGCGCGGCACGCCGGGCATGGGCATCGAAGGCTCCGTCGACGGCCGGCGCTGGCGCATCGGCCGCGCCGATTTCGCCGCCGGCCGCCTCGACGATGGCGCCATCTGGCTCGGCGACGGCGACCGAGCCATCGCCCGCTTCGAGATCAGCGAGACCTGCCGGGTGGATGCCGCTGACGCGGTGGCGATGCTGCGGAAACAGGGTCTCGGCGTGGAGCTATGCAGCGGTGATTCGAGCGCGGCCGCGCATTTGTTCGGATCGCTGGTGGACATCCGCGAGATTCGCGCGCGCCAACTGCCGGAGGACAAGCTCGCCCATGTTCGTCAGTTGCAGGCACGCGGCCATGTGGTGGCGATGATCGGCGATGGACTGAACGATGCGCCGGTGCTCGCCGGCGCCGACGTGTCGCTGGCGATGGCCGATGGCGCGGCGCTGGCGCAGCGCGCGGCCGATCTGGTGATCACCAGCAGTTCCTTGCTGCGAATTCCGCAAGCCATTGCGCTGGCGCGACGCACGCGCAGGATAATCCGGCAGAACCTGGCCTGGGCGCTCGTCTACAACGCGGTGGCATTGCCGATGGCGGCCACCGGACAGGTAACGCCGTGGCTCGCCGCGCTGGGCATGGCCTTATCCTCCTTGCTGGTCACCCTCAATGCCTTGCGGCTCGCACGCGTGGTGCACGACAAATGACGATCCTGCTGATACTGGTGCCCCTCAGTCTGGTCCTGCTCGGCCTGGCGGTCTGGGCGTTCGTCTGGGCGGTGCGCGGCGGCCAGTACGACGACCTCGATACGCCGGCCGTCGACATCCTGCGCCGCGATGCCGCCGACGCGCAGCCGGCGCACTCCCACGACGTTAAGCCCGAACGCGATGCCGATTGACTGGCTGACGCTGGGCGCGGCACTGCTCACCGGCTTGCTCGGTGGCGCCCATTGCGCGGCCATGTGCGGCGGCATCGCCACTGGTTTTTCCGCGATGTCCGCGCGCTCCGGCTGGTTGCCGGCCTTGGAGGCAAATATCGGCCGGGTCGGCGGCTATGTGCTTGCCGGCGCGATCGCCGGAGGCATCGGCCACGGCATCGTCCGCGTCGCCCGGCTGGACTGGCTGACGCTGGGCCTGCGCATGCTGGTCGGCATAGTGCTGATCGTGGCCGCCCTGCGCCTGCTCGACCGCCGCGGCCGGCTTGGCTTTCTGTCGCGACCCGGCGCCGGCATCTGGCCGCTGCTGCGCCCACTGCAACAGCGCCTGTTGCCCGCCGACACGCGCAGCCGGCGCATCGGACTGGGCGTGTTGTGGGGTTGGCTGCCGTGCGGGCTGAGCACCACGCTGCTGGCAGCGGCGTGGCTGCAGGCCAGCGCCATCAACGGCGCCCTGACCATGGCGGCCTTCGGACTCGGCACGTTGCCGGTGATGCTGCCGCTGACCTGGTCGGGCGCCCGATTGGGCGGCTGGTTGCAGCGGCCGGGACGGCGCAGCGCGGTTGCCTTGCTGGTGTTGCTGGCCGGCGTACTGACCCTGGCCGGGCCTTGGCTGATGCAGGTGCCGGCACTGCACGGCGTGCTCAGCGCCCTTGGCTGCCAGCCGTTGCCTGGCTAGGAACGCCGCGTGTTCTAGCGACGCTGGTTGCGCGCGCCGGGATCCGGCGCTTCGGTGTAATGCACCAGGCGCTCGAGTTCAGCGCTATTGGTGATCTCGACATGCCGCCCGCGCACTTCGATCACCCCGTCTTCCTGCAACCGCGTAAAGCCGCGACTTACCGTCTCCAGGGCCAGCCCGAGGAAACGCGCGATATCTTCACGGCTCATCGGCAACTTGAACGCATGCCCGGACAAGCCGAGCATCCGGTAGCGCTCGCCCAGGCCGTGCAGGAACAGGGCGATGCGTTCATTGGCCTGGCGGCGGACCAGAATGTCCATGTGGTCCTGATCGCGGTCCACGCTGTGCCCGATCACTTTCATCAACTGCTGTTGCAGGCTCGGCAGCTGCGCGGCGACGCTGCTCAGTTCTTCGAATGGAACATCGCAAACGTTGGCCGTGGTCAGCGCGATCGCTTCGACCCGGTGGTGACCTGCGCCCAGGGCATCCAGTCCGATCAGGTCGCCCGGCAGGTGGAAACCAAGGACTTGTTCCTCGCCGTCCTCGCTGATCGCGACCGTCTTGAAAGCGCCGTCGCGGGCCACGAACACCGAGCCGAGCGGATCGCCGATCCGGAACAGGCGCTCGCCCCGCTCCACCGGGCGCCGGCGGCGCACGATGTCATCCAGACGCGACAGGTCATCGGCACCGATGCCCGCGGGCAGGCAGAGCTGCCGCAGCGAACACTGCATACAACTTTGGCGCAAGCGCACCAGATCCAAGGGGATTGGATTGACCATTTGCCTATCATCGCACGGAGCCAAGGCGTTTCGGGAAGATCCTGGCCCCGCCGGCCCTCGCGGTTCAGGGAAACGGACCTTTGTTGACGTGCGTCAACATCCACCCCGCGCCGGGGAGGGCTAATGCTGTTGCTGGGGAATTCAAAGGCTAGCGCCGGAGGTGCACCATGAACATCAATGTGAAGGATAAGGTACTGCGTCAAGACATCGCCGACGAACTGGACTTCGAGCCCAGCGTCGATTCGGCCGATATCGGCATTGCCGTGGAAAACGGCGTGGTCACGCTTACCGGCCACGTGCCCAGCTTCACCCAGAAGCTGGCGGCCGAGCGGGCTGTCTGGCGGGTGAAGGGCGTCAAGGCGCTCGCCCAGGAGATCCAGGTTCGTCTGGCCGGCGACAAGAAGAACAACGACGACGAAATCGCCCAGCGGGCGGTCTCCCTGCTCGCCTGGAATTCATCGGTACCACCCAACGCGGTGCGCGTCACCGTGCAGAACGGGCTGGTCACGCTGCAGGGCAAGGTGGACTGGAACTACCAGCGTGTCGCCGCCGAGGCCGACGTCCGCAAGCTGTCCGGTATTGTCGGGCTGATCAACAACATCACTCTGGTGCCGGATACGACGGCGCAACCGTCCGAGGTCAAACGCAGCATCGCCGACGCATTGAAGCGGCACGCGGAAGTCGAGGCGGACCGCATCAGGGTATCCGTTCGCGATAGCGGCGTGGTCAGCCTGGAAGGCGAAGTGCACAACTGGGACGAACGCGATGCCGCTGAACGCGCGGCATGGTGTGTGCCGGGGGTCCGCGCGGTCGAAGACCACCTCCGGATCGGATGAACTGATAGCCAGGCGTGATTGGTCGGCGACGGCCGACCCGGAGGGACAAGCAATGGTGGTGCCCGCGTCAATTCCGTCCCCCGGGGCCGCGCCGGCGGCCATGCCGTCGCCGAGCGTGGAGCTGATTGCCCACGACTTGCGCAATTATTTCGCCAACATCATTTTTGCGGCGGACCTGCTTTGCGACTCCGATTCGGCCAGTCCGCGCCAGCATCGGCTTGCCGACTCCATTCGAAACTCGGCCGATTCGGGCATCCTGTTCCTGCAGGCGTTCCTCGACCAGCAGGAACACCAGGCACACGGCGCCAGAATAGAACCGCTGCCGGTGCGGCAGTTGTTGTGCGAGGCGGTGGACCTGTTCAGCCGCAGCGCCGAGGCGAAGGGAATCTGCCTGGAACTGATCGGCCACGAAACGGTGATCGTCGCCGGGCTTCGCGATGGCGTCATGCACGTGCTGCAGAACCTGGTTTCGAATGCCGTCAAGTATTCGCCGCATGACACCATCATCAGCATCACCGCCAGCAAGCACGGAAATTCCGGCTGGATGCAGGTCATGGATCGCGGCCCCGGCATCAGCGAAGAAGACCAGGCAAGACTGTTCCAGCGTTACGTTCGCCTGTCCGCCAAGCCGACCGACGGCGAAAGCACGAGCGGCCTCGGCCTGGCGCTGGCCAAGCAGCAGGCCCGGGCGATGGGCGGCAACCTGTGGTACGAACGCCGCCTCGGCGGCGGCTCGATCTTCACCCTCGAACTCCCCCTGATCCCCTAACCTGTGGGAGCGGCTT
>JBAZBG010000103.1:5623-7112 GCA_041671585.1 Arenimonas sp.
GGCCTGGCGCTGGCCAAGCAGCAGGCCCGGGCGATGGGCGGCAACCTGTGGTACGAACGCCGCCTCGGCGGCGGCTCGATCTTCACCCTCGAACTCCCCCTGATCCCCTAACCTGTGGGAGCGGCTTTAGCCGCGAAGCCCCTTGATCCGAATCAATGCGACCCTGGCGTCGCTGCCCTACCTTTGTCGCATGCACCTGAAATCCCTCCTCGCCGCCTTGCTCCTGACGCTCGCCGGAGCCGTTCTTGCGCAAGGCGCCAAGACCTCCGCAGCGATCGACCGGCCACCGGCCTACCTGCTGCCAGGTGAATTCATCTGGACGCCGGAAGCCGTGCCGGCCGGTCCCCTGGTGATGGTGATCAGCCTCGACGAGCAACGCGCCTACGTCTATCGCAACGGCGTGCGCATCGGCGTGAGCACCGTGAGCACCGGCAAGGTGGGCAAGGAAACGCCGACCGGCGTATTCACCATCCTGCAGAAGCACAAGGATCATCGGTCGAACCTGTACGACGATGCGCCGATGCCCTATATGCAGCGGCTGACCTGGGGTGGCGTCGCGCTGCATGCCGGCAAGCTGCCCGGCTATCCGGCCTCGCATGGCTGCATACGCCTGCCTTTCGAGTTCGCACGCAGGCTGTTCGAGGTCACCAACTTCGGCATGACCGTGGTGATCGCCGCCGAGGCCGAACACAGCGCGGAACTTGCCCACCCGGGATTGTTTGCGCCGGTGATTACCCAGCCGGTGATCGCACCGCAGACCGTGCCGCGCTTGTCCTGGCTGAAGGCATTCAACTGGACGCCGGAGAAGTCGCCGCTGGGTCCGTTGAGCATCCTGGTCAGCACCAGCGACCGGCGCGTGCTGGTGATCCGCAACGGCATTGAAATCGGACGCGCCAGGATTTCTGTCGCCGCCGGCGCGCCGATCGGCACCCAGGCCTACGTCTTGCTGGCCGGCGACGCCGGTGTGCCAAGTGCGGTGGTGCCGAATCGGCCGCGCAAGATCTGGCAATCGATTCCGATGCCCGGCTATGCAGCCAGGGTGGGCACCTCGATCGACCCGAACGCGTCCCGCCGGGTCACTGTGGCGCCGGAATTCGCGCACCTGGTCTACGATCAATTGCAGCCTGGCACCACGCTGCTGTTGACCGATGCCCCCGTGTTGCCCAGGACTACCGGCCGGTCGATGACGGTAATCACGTCCGACGACGAATAAGCGGCAGCCCGGAGGGGTTTTCCGGCGATTGACCAGGGTCAATATGCAGCCTGCGCGGCCGGACTAGAGTGGCCACGTAATCCACGCATGGGGACACTGCCATGATCCGCGAGATCTTTGTACCGTTACTGCGCTTCGACAGCGATGCCGCAGCGATCGATGCCGCACTCAGCCTGGCCAAGGCCCACGACTCGCACATTTCTGCGCTGGTCACGCTCGAGCACCCAATGCCCCTGGTCACCGAGTTCGGTTACGTGCCGGTGGAGGCAAGCCAGC
>JBAZBG010000104.1:0-7056 GCA_041671585.1 Arenimonas sp.
GAACACAGGCGCGAGACCCAGGGCGCGAGCCGTGGCCGCAAAAAAGACGAGCCGCCTATTGGTTTCAAGTCTTGTGCGCTCCACCAGCCCGTCCGCCTGGAGCTCCTCGAGTTGTTTGAGAAGGACGCCCTGCGACAGTCCTGACAAAGCCCGGCGCAAGTCGCCGAACTGTCGGGCGCCCTTGGTCAGCGTCCAGAGGATCTCCAGCTTCCACTTGCCGCTGATTGTCCGGATCACCTCGTGATCGGGCCCTGGCCCCGAATCCACTTCTGCCCCAAAACCACGCGACTTGCCATCTGAATTCATGGAAATCTCTCGGCCGAAACAGCTCGGACAACTCTAGCGGAATTTTTCCTGCCGGAGACCAATTTGAGAACTCCCATGAACTAATCTCCCTAGATTATTAATCTATAAAGTATTTTATCTGTCATGTTGGCACGCCATGGAGAGTATTACTCTCTCGAAAGTGCAGCTATCCGAATCTTGGAAAGAATCACTAACCTGCATCATGTAATCACGCACAAAAAGCACGTTTTGTATACTCCGCTAAGGACTACTCTCCTCGCTCAGGCGCCGTCTCGTGGCCAATTTCCGCAAGCTGTCGCGTAGTTCCAGATCAGAAGTTCGACGATCGCGCGGACCGAGAGGAATGAGACATGGTCAGTCGCCGATGTTGTGTCGTCGCGCTGTTGACGACGGCCCTGCTCCCGTTTGCGGTGAATGCGCAGGACCCGCCGCCCCAGCAGCGCTTGAGCACCAGTGCACTGAAACAGCAGGTGCAGCGGCGGCCGCAGGGGGTCGAGGTCCCGGCCGAGCTCACCAAGCAGGGCAACAAACTGGTGTTGCAGACCGCGGATTCCGCCGTGCCGATCGCCAACGCGCAATTCCTGAGCCAGCAGGTCCGGCAGCTTCCGGTCGAAGTCGTGGTCAGCGAAGGGCCCGGCGACTCGGTCAAGCTGGAAGAGGTAAAGCTGCAGGCGACCAAACGCTGGGAAGAACTGTCCAATGCGCAACGCCAGCGCTACGGCGCGATCGACGTAGCCCAGCGGCGCCTGGACCGGATGGCGCAGTCCGCGCTCAACTCCACCGCCACCAGGGCGGATATCGGCCGGTTGAAACAAGCCGTGGTGGCCACCGAGTTGAAAGTGCTGGAGAGCTACAAAGCCATTCCTGACTCGCAGCGCATGGAGCAGCGCGTGCTGGTTGAACAGTACAGCGAACTGCGGCGTGCGGAAAAGTCCCTGTATGGATTCGCTCGTGACGACCGCTACCCGCCGCAAGCCTACGAGCGCATCTACGCCAACTCGCGCGGCGCCTTCGCATTACGCGTCAAGGCCGAATCGACACCGCGTTGCAGCGCCGTGCTGATCAGCGAACGGCTGGCGCTCACCAACAATCACTGCATCCTGGAAGAACTTCCCGAAGAGCTGGAAGCCGTGTTCGATTATGAGGACGACCTGGATGGCAATCACCTGCCCAGCAAAGTATTTCCGGTGGTCGATGTCCGACTGACCCGGGAGGAAGAGCGCGACAACCTCGACTTCGTGTTGCTCGAGCTAGGCCCGAACGAAGCAGGCGCCCTGCCCGGCGGCAGCTTCCCGCCACAGTGCCTGTCGATGAATCCCGTTCGTCGCGACGACCCGCTGTACGTGGTCGGATTCCCGCTGGGCGAACCACGCACTGTTCACGACAACACCTTCGTGTACTTCCCGTTTCGCGTCAACGCCCACGAATATGCCGACCTGGAAATCCGTGTGCGCGCCGAATTCGATTCGTTCGAAGAGGAAAGCCAGTCCTACATCGACGGCAAGCTGAAGGAATTCACTGACAGCTACCAGGAACGCACGGACGGCAACGGCGACAAGTTCTATGAATACATCAGTGTTCGCTTCGCCAACCAGCCCACGATCGGCGCCGACAGCGATACCTATCGAGGCAACTCGGGATCGCCAGTCTACAGCCGCCGCACGCACACCGTGATCGGGTTGCTTTTCGATGGCCAGGAGGACTTGTCGCAACCCTGGGCGCCCGGTTGGCGTTCGCATGAAGCCATCCTGCCGATCACCAAGATCATCGAGCGTCTGGATATCGCCGAGCCGGTCTGGCGCAACGATCCGCTGGTCTGTATCCGCCCCGCCACTTGAGGATTTTCGAATGCTACGTGCCCTGCCCTGGCTGATCCTTGCGCTGATAGTGTTTATCACTGGCTGCACCGACAAGACGGCGACGCCGGAGCCCGCGCCAGCGCCCGTTGTCACACCAGCGCCGACGCCTCCCATTGGGTTCACCCAAGGCTACGTTGTCGAACTGGCAGTCGGGCAAACCGAGGACAACTTGCGTACGGCGGCCGAGCAGATCTTCAAGAAGGTGGCTTCGATCGAACCTCTATTCCCCGAAGCCCCAGCGGACGACGACCCATACCGCTTGCGTAGCATCTATCGGCTCCGCGTGGCCGATACGCCGGGCGAAGAACGGCCCTGGGATATCGCCTATCGATTGCGCGAGGCTGGCAATTTCGTGCAGGTCGAACCCGACACCGACGATACGATTCTGGAGGCGCAGAAGCGCAGCGCGGCGGTAGCCTGCATGGCGGCGCCGGTGCTGGATTGTTCGACGCAACCGCGACCGCGCGCCTGCGATGCAAGCTGGTCGTTGCGGGAAATGAATGTGGATGGCGCACGCGCGCTGGTACCGCCGGCGGGCGGAAAGGCGCTTGGCGAAGGCGTCCGCATCTGTCATCCGGACAGCGGCTGGACGGATCATGTCGACCTGGATGCCGCGCGCATCGACCCGTCGGCCACGCTCAATCTGATGGATGGCGGCAGCGACGCCCATGATCCACTCGGCTACCACGGCAATCCGGGACACGGCACGGCCACCGGCAGCGTGTTGATCAGCGATGGCGGGATCGGCGCGACCGGCGGCACGACCGGGCCAGGCGTAGTGGTCGGACTGGCGCCGAAGGCGACCTTGGTGCCCATCCGCGCGCTCAACAGCGTGGTTCAAGTGCTGGACTCGGACATCGCTCGCGCCGTTCAACACGCGTCCACCGCGAAATGCGATGTCATTTCAATGAGCCTGGGCGGCCGTTTGTTCTTTGGGTTGGAACGTGCAATCAACGATGCCGTGCGGCGCGATTTGATCGTGGTCAACGCCGCCGGCAATTGCGTTGGCTTCGTGGTCGCACCGGCCACGTATGACAAAGCTATCGCCGTGGCCGCGAGCAATGCCGACCACAAGCCATGGAAAGGATCTTCGAAGGGGCGCGCTGTGGATATCACGGCGCCGGGAGAGGACGTGCATGTTGCGCGCGCCGTGGTGGGCGGCAATGGCACGCTCGCCGAGCCGGGCGACGGCACGTCGTTCGCCACGGCGGCAGTCGCGGGCGCGGCCGCGGACTGGATTGCATTTCATGGTCGTCCGGCGATCAAGGCGGCACAGGGCAGCCTGAGCCGTCGCGACCTGTTCGTGCGCACGATGCAGGCGACGGCCAGCAAGCCGCCAGGCTGGAATACGCAACTCTATGGTCCCGGGATCGTCGACTTGAAGCGGCTGCTGCAGAAGCCGCTGGGTCAGCCGGTCAACCAATTGCAGGCGCCGCCGAAGGATGATGTGGTCACGCTGCTGTCGCGGATGTTCGACCGCGATCCGGCCGCGATACGCGAAGGGCTGCAGCGCATGTTCGGCGAGTCCGCGAACTTCGAGGCCGAGTTGCAGCGCTACGGGGCCGAATTGCTGGAACTGGCCGCTCGCGATCCCGACGCTTTCCTGCGCGCGCTGGAACCGCCGGCGCCCGGAGCGTTGGTATCACCGGCCCAACCGATCAAGGCCCGGGCATCGCGACAGCTCGGTGCATTGATCGAAGGCGGACGCTGAAGCCATGACTGCGCCTGTTCCGCTGCAACGCAATGGCTCCGCGATGCTCCTGCTGATCGTGGCCGGTGCGCTGCAGTCCTGCAGTGCGCAGGCGCCCGCCGATCCGGAATCAGAAGTACCGGCTGAGGCGACCGTGTCTCCTGCCACGCCGACGGCAGAACCATCCGCGCCGGCAACGACCCAGACGGCCGCCTCCCCTGCCCCGGTTCCGATCGAAGACCTGCCCACCCCGGTTGCAACGACGCCTGTTGCCACGCCGATCGAGCCTGCACCTGCCCGGGTCGTGACCACTCCCCCTGCACCACGGCCGCCGCAGACTGCACCGGCTTACGATCGCCCGGAACCGGTATCAATCGCCATCTACATGCTGTCGCGCGGTCGCGGCGTGCCGGAGCGCACACGCGCGGTCTACAACGAAATACAGGCCCTGCTCAAGGAGCAACAGGGAACGTCCGTCGTTACCGACGTCACTGTCAAACGCATCGGCCTGGAAGGCGAGACGCGCTTGTGCGCGGAATTTCGTGATCGCACGGAGGCCCGCGACACGCTGGAAAGAATCCGCAAGCTCTCGGCCGGAGTCGAACTGCTCAATGTCGTGGAAGAACCGTGCACTCAGTCCAAGGAAACCAAACCATGAACGCCCGAATCCCAACCCCGTCGCGGCTTGCGACAGCCCTTGCGATGGCACTGTTGCTGATTGCCTGCAACCGGACCGACGAAGTCGCCGAGACCGAGGCACCGGCACCGGTGGCCGAGCCGCCAACTGCGCCGCCGCCGACGCCTACCCTGGCAATCAAACCCGCCGAGGGTGCGGTCGATGCTACCGACGAAGCGGTGGCCGCGACCAAGGATCAGATCAAGGCAGCCGCAGCCGCGAGTCGCGAAAAGTGGCGCGGCAAGACGTTCGAGGAATTCGAAGCCACGGTGTACAAGGAGCCCGGTGAGGATGGCAAGTACATCATCGACGGCGACATCGCGATTCCCGACCGCAAGTTGCTGCAGGAATACTTCAAGGATATCCAGAACGGCCTCAACGGCACCGCGGGGGGCAAGCTGATCGTCAACCAGATTGGCGGTGAGCGCCCGCCGGGAATGCCGACGGCAATTGCCGTCAACCTGGTCAACGGTCGCCCCGACATCTGGAACAGCGCCAGCAAGAAGCAGCTCAAGTATTGCGTCAGCACCACGTTTGGCGCCCGGCATGCGTCCGTGGTCGCCGACATGGCCGCAGCCACGCAACCGTGGGAAGAAGCCGCCAACGTCGACTTCCTCTACGTCCCGGCCGAGAATGGCAACTGCAAGGCCAGCAACCAGAACGTGGTGTTCGACGTGCGCCCGGTCGATGTCGGCGGCGAGTACCTGGCTCGCGCGTTCTTCCCGAACGATCAACGCGCCGCGCGCAACGTATTGATCGATGAGTCCTCGTTCCAGTTGGCGCCGGACGAAGAGCTGACGCTGGTCGGCATCCTGCGCCACGAACTCGGGCACGCGCTGGGCTGGCGCCACGAGCACACCCGGCCGGAATCAGGCACCTGCTTCGAGGACAGCCAGTTCCAACCGCTCACCAGTTACGACCGCTTTTCGGTCATGCACTATCCGCATTGCAACGGCGGCGGCGACTGGTCCTTGCAGCTTACCGGCAGCGACAAGGCCGGCGCGGCCTGCATCTACGGCAAGGGCAGCAACAACACCGAGAATCTCTCCCAGTGCCTCTTCCAGATGCCCGATGTCGCCACCGGCAGCGTGGCGACAGAGAACTTCCCTACCGAGACCCTGGCGCTCAGTCAGATGAAGCAATACGGGCCATTCGACGTGAAGCCCGGCTCATTGGTCGAAGTGCACATGAGCGGCGCCGGCAGCAGCGCGGGCGATCCGGATCTGTACGTCGATTTCAGTCGACCGCCCGAACTCAGCCGTTGGATCTGCCGGCCGTTCCTGAGCCACGCGAATGAAATCTGCGACCTGCAGGTGCCGCTGAATAGGAGGAAGGTCTACGTGATGGTGCGAGGCTATACCGCCGCCAACTATCAGCTCAGCATCAAGTACGTGCGGCCGTGATCAGCGGCGGTACCCGAGGTCGTATCGACTCGGGTACTGGCGTCACAACACATCCCACACATAACCACCCGACTCAATCACAAAGCCGGCCAGCTGGTCGACCTGTGCGTCTTCGTTGCGGGTCAGAGCGCGCACGTTGCGTGACATCCGCCGCCTTGCCTGGCGCGCGAACACTTCCGTCATCGCCACGGCTTCCTTGCTTCCGGCGGCACCCTGGCGAAGCAGCGCGTCGGCGCGCGACAACATGCACAGTCCCACGTACAGGTCGATAGCAAGGTCCGCGATCCGCTTCTGCTGGTACTGCTGGTCGGCGATGGACTTGCCGTGCATGCGCAGCAGTCCATCGGAGGCTTTCGACAGTTCGACGGCATATTTCTCGTAGGTGGCCGCCACCTTGCGCAATGCCGGATCCAACGATCGGTGAATCTTGTCGGTGCCGTAGCCGGTGGTTTCCCGGGCCCGTCGCTGCGCGTAGCCGCTCAACACACCGAAGCCCTTGATCGGGTCGCTGAAGATATGGTCGACCGCGGACTTGAGTTCGGTGAGCGTGGAGCCGACGTCCTTCAGGCCGGACAGCGCGATATACAAGCGGAGAATCTCGTTGGTGCCCTCGAAGATGGTCAGGATTCGCGCATCGCGGGTAACCTGTTCGTAAGGGAACTCCTTCATGTAGCCATTGCCGGCGGCGATTTGCAGCGCCTCGTAGGACGCACGCTGAATCGCCTCGCTGGCGAACACCTTGCTGATTGCCGCTTCGATGGAATAATCCGCGCAACCGCTGTCGATGAAGTTGGCGACCATCCACACCGCGCTCTCGGCGGCGAAACAATCGATGGTCATCTGCGCGATCTTTTCCCGGACCAGCCCGAACTCGGCGATCGGGCGGCCAAACTGCTGGCGCTCCTTGGCCTGGGCCGTAGCCAGCTTGATCAGGGACTTCATGCCGCCCACGGCGCCACCGCCAAGGCCGGTGCGACCGTTGTTGAGGATCGCCATCGCCGTCTTGAAGCCCTTGCCGACATCGCCGAGCACGTTCTCCGCCGGCACCCGAACATCGGCAAACGCCACCGTCGTGGTCGACGAAGCGCGAATACCCATCTTGTCCTCGTGCGGACCGCGGGT
>JBAZBG010000105.1:0-5006 GCA_041671585.1 Arenimonas sp.
AGGACTTCCTGGCGCCGCTGCCGGTGGGGAAGTTGCACGGCGTCGGCCGGGTCATGGAAAGCAAGTTGTTCGAACTGGGCATCGCCACCGTCGGGCAACTGCGCGCGTATGGCGAAGCCGAGCTGGAGCGTCGCTTCGGGCGCTGGGGCCGGCGGCTGCATGAGCTGTCGCGCGGAATCGATGACCATCCCGTGGTCAGCGAACGGCCGACCTTGCAGATCTCGGCGGAAGACACCTTCGAACGCGACCTTCGGCTGCACGAAACCGAAGACACCCTGCGCCGGTTGGCATCGAAGGTCTGGGCGGCAGCGCAGAAGGAACCGGATCGGATCGGCCGCACCGTCGTCCTCAAGCTCAAGACCAGCGACTTCCGTCTTTTGACCCGCAGCTTCACGCCGGCCCAGCCGCCGGCATCGGAGCAGGAACTGACCGGGATTGCGCTGGCCCTGCGGGAGCGGGTCGGCCTGCCTTCGCGCACGCGCTTCCGCCTGGTCGGCGTCGGCCTGGCCAATTTTCGCGACGCCAACGCCTTGCCGCCGCAATCGGAGCTGTTCGGATAAGTTGCCGCTGAATGGCAGTGACGATCCGACACGGCATTCATGGTGCGTTGCGGTCGGCAAGTTCAGCGTCAAAGTCCCAACCAGGGAGGCGATGTCATGAACCTGCAAACTCCGCTCGCGCTCGTCCTGCTTGCCGTGTCGCCGCTGGCCTTTTCCCAGGACACCCATGTCACGCAAATCCAATCGGCGACCGGTCCGGTGACCGTGACCTGGGGACAGCCGGCCACGCTGGCCAAGGCGAACGAATACCAGGTACAGATCAGCGACTTCGACCGCAATGGTGATGGCCGGCTGACGCGTGCCGAGATCCCCGCCGAGCACGCGCTGCAGTACGAATTCCATGTTGCCGATCGGAACAACGACCATTACCTCAGCGCGGAAGAATTGGCGCCCTGGCGTTGATCCACACGCGCGCGGAACGCGTGCCCGACCGGCCGACTGCCGCTAGTCCTTGCCCTTGAGCAGGCCCTTCAAACCGGCGAACGGATTGCTGGTCGCCGCCGCCACTTTGGTCTCGGCGCCCGCCGCGCTCTCGCCGGTGTAATCGGTGTAGCGGGAGTGCTCGTTGTCGTGGCAGTACACGCACAGCAACTCCCAGTTGCTGCCGTCCGGCGGATTGAAGTCGTGGTCGTGGTTGCGATGGTGCACGGTCAACTCCTGCAAGTTGGCCCGGGTGAACTCGCGCGCGCAACGCCCGCAGATCCACGGATACATCTTCAGCGCCCGCTCGCGATAGCCCTTGTCCCGCTGCTCGGCGTCGCGTCGCGCCTGGGCGACGATCCGGTCGAGCTTGGCGTGGTCTATGGCAGGGGTTTTCGACGACATGGCGGCTCGCGGGGACTGGATTCGGTGCCGGAGTATCGTAACTCGGCCAGGCTGAGCCGGCGCGATCCGTACGCTGGTTGCACGGCACGGGCACGGCACTGGCACGGCACCCAAGCGGCTTGCGCTAAACTTGGCGCCCCTCCAGCCCCCGAGCTGCCGCCATGCCGTCCTTTGACGTGGTATCCGAAGTCGACAAGCACGAACTGACCAACGCGGTCGACACCGCCAATCGCGAGCTGTCCACCCGCTTCGACTTCAAGGGCAGCGACGCCCGCTTCGTGCTCGACGAATCGGTGGTCACGCAGTTCGCACCCAGCGACTTCCAGCTCAAGCAGATGCTCGACATCCTGCGTGGCCGCCTGGTCACCCGCGGGATCGACATTCGTTGCCTGGATATCGCCGAGCCGGAGGTCAACATCGCCGAGGCGCGGCAAAAGGTCACCATCAAGCAGGGCATCGAACAGAAGATCGCCAAGAAGATCGTCGCGGCGATCAAGGACGCCAAGCTCAAGGTCGAAGCGCAGATCAACGGCGACAAGCTGCGCATCACCGGCAAGAAGCGCGACGATCTGCAGACGGCGATGGCGCTGCTGAAGAAAGGCGAGTTCGAACTGCCCTTGCAGTTCGAGAATTTTCGCGACTAGGCGCGGGCCGGGGTCGAGGCGAACAGCTCGATCAGGTCCTCGGCCGACAGCAGTCGCCATTCGCCCGGGGCCAGTTCACCCAGGCTCAGCCGGCCGATGGAAACACGATGCAGTGACTCGACGTGATTGCCGACCGCGGCGAACATGCGCCGCACTTGGTGATAACGTCCCTCGATCATGGTGATCTGCGCCCGGCGCGGTTCCAGCATGGTCAACACGGCCGGCGCCAGCGGTTCGGTTTCCGACTCCAGCACCAGCGTGCCGCTGGCAAACGTCGCCGCTTCATCGCCACGCAGGTCGCTGGCGAGCACCGCTTCATAGACCTTGGGCAACTGCGCCTTCGGCGAGGTGATCCGGTGCAGCAGCGCGCCGTCGTCGGTCATCAGCAACAAGCCGGATGTGTCGCGGTCCAGCCTGCCAACGGATGAAAGCACAGGATTGCGCAGCCGGAAGCGTGGCGGCAGCAGATCGTAGATCAGCCGCCCGGTGTCCTTGGTCGAACAGGTGTAGCCGACCGGCTTGTGCAGCATCAGGATCATGCCCTGGGCCGGATCGAGCGGTTCGTCGTCGACCAGAATGTCGGCATGCGCGGCGCTGTCGTCGGCGCCCAGTTCAGTGCCGTCGACGCGTGTCACCCAACCGTTGCGCAAGAGCGCGGTGACTTCCTTGCGACTTCCGTAGCCAAGGTTGGCCAGCAGTTTGATCAGTTTCATTTGCCCGCCTTGATTGCTTCAATCACTTTGAATCCACTTTCTTCTTTGACTTTGCTCACGCGGGTGAAACCTTGCGCCAGCGCCGCTTCGTACGGGAGGTGGCGATTGGCCACCAACCACAGACGGCCGCCCGGTTTCAAAGCGGCGGCCGCGGCGGAAATAAAGGCGCGGCCGAGGTCCGGCTGGTCGGCCCTGCCCTGGTGGAACGGCGGATTGCTGACGATGAAATCGTAACTGCCCGGCAGGCCACGGGTGACATCGTGCCAGTGGAATGCGAGCTGGACTGAAGTTGCACTGCCCGGATCTGCCGCCAGATTTTTCCGCGCCAGGTCCAGCGCGCGCGCTTCGGCTTCGAACAGGTCGAGCGAAATCACCGCCGGACAGCGCGCGACGACTTCCGCAGCGAGATAGCCAAAACCCGCACCCAGGTCGGCGCCGCGGCCGGACAAATTGGTTGGCAGGCAACCGGCCAGCAACGCCGAAGCCGCGTCAATGCGATTCCAGGCGAACAGCCCCGGCCGACTGAGGAAACGGCCGTCGGCAATCGGTCGTGGCGCGTCCAGCGACGCCCATTCGGTGAGCAACGCAGCATCCACGTCGCGAGCGTTGGCGGGTGACCAGAAGACTCGGCACCTATTCTTCGACAAGGATCGTACTGAACCTGCCAGGCGTTCCAGGTCAGCTTCCGCCGTGCGCGCGCCTTCGGCATTCAGCAGGCTGGCGACAACGACGCCACTTGAGGAAACCAATTGCATGGCCCTCGCCAACAGCGCGCGGGATTCCTCGCGCTGTCGCGGAGGCAACACCAGCACCAAATCGAACTTGGCGTCCGGCGCCGTCGTCACCGGCGTCATCCCGGCGCGCGTCAGCGCATCGGCAAATGGGCGGAAGCTCTGCTCGACCACCCAGCTTGTCGCTTCCCGGGGCAACGCCGTGCCGGCACGGGCGCGGAGGAACAACACGCGATTGCTCGCCGGCCAAGACAGCACGCCGGTGGCGAAAGGCAGCAACAGCGTTTCCAGCGCCGCATCGTCGTCGACCGATCTCCCAACAAGTTCCACGGAAATTCCAAGACCAGCAAACAGCCCCCGATTTTACATGCGTAGGAGCAGCTTCAGCCGCGACGCCCCCGTGGGAGCGGCTTCAGCCGCGATGACTCCGCGATGGTCCCGGGGCGGATGAGGTGTTGAGAATCGCGGCTGAAGCCGCTCCTACAAGGGCTTGGGGATGGCTGGGGTTATGCGCCAGATGATGTTGCCGACGTCATCGGCGACCAGCACGGCGCCCGCCTTGTCGACGGCCACGCCGACCGGACGCCCGCGGGCCTTGCCGTCTTCATCGAGGAAGCCGGTCAGTATTTCCTCGATGGCGCCGGCCGGGCGACCCTTGGCAAACGGGACGAAGATGACTCGATAGCCGCTGGCGGGCCGGCGATTCCACGAGCCATGCTGTCCGATGAATACGCCACCGACATAGCGACTGGGGAGCAGCGAACCACGATAGAACGCCAGGCCCAGCGAGGCCGTGTGCGGGCCCAATGCGTAGTCAGGCACCAGGGCGCTCGCCACCAGGTCCGGGCGCGGCGGCGTTACCCGCACATCGACGTGCTGGCCGTAATAGCTGTAGGGCCAGCCGTAGAAGCCGCCGTCCTTCACCGAGGTCATGTAGTCGGGAACCAGATCGCTGCCGATTTCGTCGCGCTCGTTGACCGCCGTCCATAGCTCTCCGCTATCCGGCTGCCAGTCCAGTCCGTTCGGATTGCGCAAGCCCGAAGCGAATACCCGGAAGCGACCGGAGGCAGGATCCACTTCCAGGATCGCGGCCCGATTCGCTTCCTTGTCCATGCCGTTCTCGCCGGCATTGCTATTGGAGCCCACGGTGACGTAAAGGCGC
This sequence comes from Arenimonas sp., assembly GCA_041671585.1. Lineage (GTDB taxonomy): Bacteria > Pseudomonadota > Gammaproteobacteria > Xanthomonadales > Xanthomonadaceae > Arenimonas. The sequence continues at coordinate 4,636 of JBAZBG010000105.1, forward strand.
GTGCCGTCCCGGCTGGCGATGACGTTCTTGGTCCAGTGGTGATTGAGCGGCCCGCCCGGCAGATCGACCACCTTGATTGGCGTAGTGCTGATCTCAGTGGCGCCTGCAACATACGGCACGCGCACCAGCGCATCGGCATTGGCGACATAAAAGGTGCTACCGACCAGCACCATGCCGAATGGCGAATTCAGGTTCTGCAGGAATATCGTGCGGGTTTCGGCCACGCCATCGCCATCGGCATCGCGCAGCAAGGTGATGCGATTGGCCGAAGGCACGCCAGCGCCGGCCTTCTTCATGGCCGACTTCATGATCGCGCCCTTGATGCCCTTGCCGTCTTCGGGTCTCGGCGGGGCATTGGTTTCCGCGACCAG
>JBAZBG010000105.1:5106-7032 GCA_041671585.1 Arenimonas sp.
GGCGCCCTGCTCGACGAGTTCACCGCGATGCACGCGGAATACCTGGCCGAGTTGCAGGCGCTCGCCCGCGAATCGGACGAGCACCTGCAGGTGCTGGAAAAGTTTTCTCAGGCAGCGAAGCTGATCTACAAGCGACTGAGCGCCCTGGATGCCGAACAGTCGTCCAGGCAGCATGCCGGGCAGCAGGAAACGGCGAGTTCAATAAGCGTGCATTGACTCGCCGTTGGATCAGGGCCGGCGCGAGGCTCAGGAATCTCCCGCCAGCAAGCCTTCGGCGTCGAGTTGCGACGTATCGACTTCGACCTGGTTATCGAGCACCGGATGCAGGTGGAACTTCTTGATGAATTCCAGCGTCGCCGGCCGCTTCGAGCGAACGATCTTGTCTTCGAGCAGATCGTAGTCCTCGAAGTAGTACAAGGTGACCTTGGCCGTGTCCATCACGTGCTACTCCGATGTCACTCGTTGATCTTGTCCGGCTCGGAACCGAGGATGTGGCCGTCGTTGGGATCCAGCTTGAGCTCAACGTCCTTGCCGGTCGAGTCATTGGCTTCGGCCTTCCAGACGCCGCCTTCCATGTCGACGTCATGCACATTGGTATAGCCGGCATCCTGAAGCAGGATGATGATCCGATCCTTGCTGATCGTTGCCACCGGCGCATCGGGAATGATCTTGCGCGTGGCGGAGTCGATGCGCACTTCCACGTGGTTGCCGTCGGCGCTCTTGCCATCCGCCGTCCAGGTTCCTTCCTTGAACTTGACGTCGTTGATTTCGGTATAGCCCTGGGCCGTCATCAAGGCGCGGACATCCGCCTCGGTCATCGGGTCAGTGGCCGGGCTCGTCGCAGGCGGGGTGGCCTGGGCCGACGCGGACGCTTCGGCGATGCTTGCATTGGCCGAACCGGCCATTGCAATGGCGACGGCAAGCGTCAAAACAGTAGTCCTGAGTTTCATGTGTGTGCTCCTTCCATGTGGTTCACAAAGTGTTAGTGGCAGCGACAGAATCGCAGATGAATAGCGTAAAATTAACAAACCAGCCTGTCGCGGCATCGCGGTAGAGTCACCGTGCGGCGCGCGTTGGCCGCCCACTTCACAAACCGGAAACAGCGCATGCCCTGGCACATCGTCTTGCGTCGTCATCCATCCGCGTTCCTGCTCGCGGCGCAATTGCTTAGCCTGGTGCTGTATCCGACGATGGACGACACTGAAAGCGGACGCGTGCTGTTTGCTGCGGTCGGCGCGGTCGTGGTTTCGCTGGCCTTGTGGGTGGTGAATCGCAGTCCTTCGGTGAACTGGATTGCCTGGCTCCTGGCTGTGCCGGCGATCGGCCTGACGCTGACGTCGTTACTGCTCAAGCGCGGCGACCTGCTGGTGTATTCGTCGCTGTTCGAATCCGCCTTGTATTTTTATGCGGCCGGCAGCCTGATCTCCTACATGCTGCACGACCATCGCGTCACTACCGACGAACTGTTTGCGGCCGGCGCCACCTTCACCTTGCTTGTCTGGGCTTTTGCGTACGCCTACTACGTCTGCCAGGCCTGGTATCCGGGCAGCTTCATCGCCCTGCTCAACCCCCAGGATCCGCGAAGCTGGATGGAACTGTTGTTCCTGAGCTTCACCACGCTTTCCGGCGTCGGCATCGGCGATATCCTGCCGATCAGCCCACCGGCGCGCGTACTGGTCATGCTGGAAATGTTCGCTGGCGTTGGCTACATAGCGGTCGTGGTCTCCCGGCTGATCGGGCTGACCATCCTCCGGGTCCGGGACGACCGCCACTGAGAAGTGTGCATTAGGCGTACATTGGGGCAGATTCGGAGCGTCCCCAATGGCCAGGCCCAGCCCGTCGATCACGGCCGTGACGCCCAGGTCCGTGCTGGCCGGCGACCTGTGGGGAGCGCTTGCGTCCTCGCTGGTTGCACTACCGGCATCG
>JBAZBG010000106.1:0-6989 GCA_041671585.1 Arenimonas sp.
GGCGGGTGGCCGTCTTCGTGTTGCAGGCCTTCACCGTTTAGCGTGGTGCGGCCGGCGGTGGCGCCGAGCAGGAATCCGCGCGCGCGCATGTCGGCGGCTTGCCAGGCGCTGTCGCCGATGCGCTGGAACCCGAACATGCTGTAGTAGATGTAGAACGGCAGCATCGGCTGGTTGTTGGTGCTGTAGCTGGTGGCCGCGGCCATCCAGCTGGAGAACGCGCCGGCTTCGGTGATGCCTTCTTCGAGCACTTGCCCGGCCTGGTCCTCGCGGTAGTACATCAGCTGGTCGGCATCGACCGGCTTGTACTTCTGGCCGTGCGGGGCGTAGATGCCGATCTGCCGGAACAGGCCTTCCATGCCGAAGGTGCGTGCCTCGTCGGCGACGATCGGCACCACGCGCGGGCCGACCTCCTTGTCGCGCAGGATGATGTTGAGCGTCTGCACGAAGGCCATGGTGGTGCTGATCTCGCGCTCGCCGCTGGACTTGAGCAGGCGATCGAACGCAGTCAGCTCGGGCACCGGCAGGCTGAGGTCGGATTTGGTGCGACGCTGCGGCAGGTAGCCACCGAGCGCGGCGCGGCGCTCCTGGATGTACTTGATCTCCGGGGAATCTTCGGCCGGCCGGTAGAAGGCCAGCTTTTCCACTTGCTCGTCGCTGACTTGCAGCTGGAAGCGGTCGCGGAAGGTCTTCACCGAGTCCAGGTCCATCTTCTTGGTGTTGTGCGTGGGGTTGAGCGATTCGCCCGACGCGCCCATGCCGTAACCCTTGACGGTCTTGGCCAGGATGACGGTCGGCTGGCCCTTGTGCGCGGTCGCCGCGGCATAGGCGGCATACACTTTGTGCGGGTCGTGGCCGCCGCGATTGAGCCGGCGGATGTCGTCGTCGGACAGGTTGGCGACCATGGCCGCGGTCTCCGGATATTTTCCGAAGAAATGCTCGCGCGTGTAGGCGCCGCCGAAGGCCTTGCAGTTCTGGTATTCGCCGTCGACGGTTTCCATCATCAGTTTCTTGAGGATGCCCTGGGTATCGCGCGCCAGTAGCGGATCCCAGTAGCTGCCCCAGACGACTTTCAATACGTTCCAGCCGGCGCCGCGGAAATTGCCTTCCAGTTCCTGGATGATTTTTCCGTTGCCGCGCACCGGGCCGTCGAGCCGTTGCAGGTTGCAGTTGACGACGAAGATCAGGTTGTCGAGGCCTTCGCGGCCGGCGAGTGAAATCGCGCCGAGCGATTCCGGCTCGTCGGTTTCGCCATCGCCCAGGAAGCACCAGATCTTGCGATCGGTCTTCGGCATCAGGCCGCGGCCTTCCAGGTATTTCCAGAAGCGCGCCTGGTAGATGGCGGCGATCGGGCCCAGGCCCATGCTGACGGTCGGCGTCTGCCAGAAGTTCGGCATCAGCCACGGGTGCGGGTAGGAGCTGATGCCCTGGCCGTCGACTTCCATGCGGAAGTTGTCGATCTGGTTTTCGCTGATGCGGCCTTCCAGGAAAGCGCGTGCGTAGATGCCCGGGGATGAGTGGCCCTGGATGTACAGGAGGTCGCCGGGGAACTCGGGGGTCGGCGCGCGCCAGAAGTGGTTGAAGCCGACGTCGTAGAGGGTGGCGGAGCTGGCGAAGCTGGCGATGTGGCCGCCGAGTTCGCCGGGCTTGCGGTTGGCGCGCACGACCATCGCCATCGCGTTCCAGCGGATGATCGAGCGGATCTTCCATTCCATGTTGGCATCGCCGGCCAGCGGCGGTTCCAGCTGCGGTGGAATGGTGTTGATGTATTCGGTGGTCGGCTGGAACGGCAGCTGGGCGCCGGCGCGACGGGTCAGTTCGACCATGCGCTCGAGCAGCTGATGGGCGCGCTCGGGGCCGTCGTGGTCGAGGACGGCTTTGAGGGACTCAAGCCACTCCTTGGTTTCAGAAGGGTCGCGGTCGTTGTCGAGGATGTCGGTTAGCCAGCTCATTGCTTTGTCTCGGGGGCGTTTTTTGAGTTAGAGGGGAAGTTTAGCTTAGGTGGGGGATCGCGGCTGAAGCCGCTCCCACAAGTGCCGCGCCAGCCCCCTGTGGGAGCGGCTTCAGCCGCGATGCCCTGGCGCCTACCACCCAGTTTGGCAAGATGCGATACACAATGCGGTAGTGATCTTCGATCAGCTCCCGCACATCATTGCTGGCGTAGTCCGAAACGCGGCGGCCCGATTGGGGATACGTTGCGATTTGTTCCGAGCGACGCAACACCCGTTGGGTATTCAGGAATTGCGGGTCGGGATTTTCTGGTTTTTCGGTAATCCTGGAGGTGCACCTGTGCCGGGGCTTGACTAACTACTAATGTCGTAGTACTAATACCGCCGTAGATCATCTCGAGGCGAATCCATGGCCGCTGCACCCCACCCGACCGAAGGCGAACTGGCCATCCTGCGCGTACTCTGGTCGCGCAAAGGACCAAGCACCGTGCGCGACGTGCATGAGGCACTGTCGCGAACCAAGGACACCGCCTACACCACGGTGCTGAAGATGCTGACGATCATGGCCGAGAAGGGCCTGGTGCGCCGCGACGAGTCCGAGCGCAGCCACACGTACGTCGCCACGCATGCGGAAACCGTCGTGCAGTCGTCCCTGCTGCATGACCTGATGCGACGCGCGTTCTCCGGTTCGGCGAGTACGCTGGTGCAGCGCGCGCTCGATGACGGCAGCACCAGCGCCGAGGACCTCGATGCGATCGAGGCGATGATCGCGCGCGCCAAGGCCAAGAAGAAGACCGACTGATGGACCTGATCGCCAACGCGCAATACGGTTTCGCCCCGGCGCTGGCGCTGGCGCTGCTGCATTCGCTGTGGCAGGTCGTGTTGTTGGCGCTGGTCGCGGCTTTATCGCTGCACTCGCTGGCGCAGCGCAGTGCGTCGTTGCGGCACGCGGTGGGCATGGGCTTCCTGGTCGCGATGTTGTTGGCGCCACTCGTCACCTTCCTGCGCTTCTGGCAGCAACCGGGTTCGGATGTGAACTCGGGCCTGTTGCCGGTGGTGACGGCACCGGCGATCGGCGCGGTCCCCGGTGTGTTCGTGCAGCAATCCGGACCGACGGCCAACTGGATGGCGCTGCTGTGGCTGTTGGGCGTGTCGGTAATGGTCGTGCGCCATATGGGTGGCTTGCGTTTGCTCAGCGCGCTGGCGCGGCATCCCTATCAACCCTTGCCGATCGAATGGCAGCAGCGCCTGCTGGTGTTGCAGGGCGCGCTCGGCATTGGACGCACGGTGGCGGTGCGCCTGGCCGCCGATGTCGTTTCGCCGTTCACCGCGCATCTGTTGCGGCCGGTGATCTGGTTGCCGCTGGGCTTGCTCGCGCGCATGCCCGTCGACCAGATCGAGGCGCTGCTCGCGCATGAGCTGGCGCATATCGCGCGGCTCGACTGGCTGTGGAACGCGCTGCAGTGCGGCGTGGAGTCGCTGCTGTTTTTCCATCCGGGCGTGTGGTGGCTGAGCCGCCGCGTCCGCCAGGAGCGCGAACACGCTTGCGACGATCTTGCGGTGCTGGCGTGCGGGAACGCCATCGCCCTGGCCGAGGCGCTCGCCGGACTGGAGCGTCAGCGGCAACCCTTCCCGCGCCTGTTGCTCGCGGCCGATGGAGGCTCGCTCATGAAACGCATCACAAGATTACTGTCTGAATCCACGGGCGCCGCCCGATGGCGATTGCCGGTCGCCGCGCTGGTGCTGGTGTGCTCGACCAGCCTGCTGGCAACGCAACTCGGCATCACCGACAAGAAGCTGCCAAGCCTCAACATCCGTTCGACTACCAGCGGCGTGCTTGGCCCGGGCGATACGCGGGAAATCACGGCGAATGGATTGGACAAGAAGCGCTATTACTTTGCTTCGGTTGATGCCGACGGCAGGCTTCATGAAACTTACAAGGAAGACGGCGTCGCGAAGCCGATCGACGCGTCGGTGCGCAGCTGGATCGTCGAAGTCGATCGCCTGAGGGTGCCGCCACCGCCACCGCCTGCACCACCCGCGCCACCGGCTCCACCCGCACCGCCTGCGCCGCCCGCACTGCCTGCAGCCATTGCGCCGTTCGCAGCGGTCGCGCCGCCCCCACCGCCACCCGCAGCGCCCGCACGGCCAGCGCTTCCGCCCGCTCCGCCTGCACCGCCGGAAATCACTGAAAGCCATGCCTTCAAATCCGTAGTGCGACTGGTCGCATCCGACCCCGGAATCGTCGCGCAGCTCGGCAGCCCGCTCGTCGTGCAACCGCGGCCGGTGAGCGGCCACATGGATATCGACGGTAACAGTGGTGACGCCACGCTGAGTTTCGTCGCGCGGGGACCGAAAGGTGTTGCGCGAATCACGGTCGATGCCGAAATGGAAAACGACGCCTGGACATTGCGGACCGTGGATACCTCCAACGTGCCGCGTTGATTCGTGTTTTTTTGCCCTTGAGTACTAATTGTTTAGTAGCAACCATTGCGGCGCCACGGCTTCCGATGCAGTGACGCCGCCCTACCCGGAGTTTAGAAATGATCAAGCCGTTTTCCCTCGCACTGGCACTGACGCTGGCCGTCGCCCCGATAGCCACCGTCACGGCGCAAGACGCGCGCCCTGTCGTTCCCATCAGCGCATCGGATCGCAGTGAAGTCATTGCCGCGCTCGGCGAGACCTTGCAGGCGGACTACATTTTCCCCGACGTCGCCGAGCGCGTAGCGAAGGCACTGAAGGCAAAGAACGCAGAGGGGGGCTACGCCGCGGCCACCAATGCCGAAGCATTCTCGGAGTTGTTGTCGAAAGACTTGCGTGAGCTCGGCAAGGACAGCCACTTCCGCGTTGCCTATGCACCGGGTTACACGCCGCGACCAACCACGCTCAGCGACGCCCCGCCGCCAAAGGAGGAGATTGAACAGATGCGGCGGGAGCTCTCGAGCGTCGCCTTCGGCTTGCAGCGCGTGGAATTGCTCCATGGCAACGTCGGCTACATCGAACTGCGCGGCTTCGGTCCGACCGAGATCGTCGGCGAGGCGCTGGGCGCGGCGATGCAAATGATGTCAGGCACCGAGGCGCTGATCCTCGACCTGCGCCGCAATGGCGGTGGCGAACCGTCGACGGTTGCTTTCCTGATGAGCCACTTCTTTGCCGAAGGCGATCGTCGCCATCTCAATGACATCTACACGCGGGCGATCAACAGGACCGAGGAATATTGGACCGACGGCAAGGTGCGGTCGCGTTACCTCAAGCCGGTGTACGTGCTGACCGCGCCGCGCACGTTTTCCGGCGGCGAGGAATGCGCCTACGACTTCCAGACCCAGAAGCGCGGCATCCTGGTCGGCGAACCCACCGGCGGCGGTTCCAATCCGGGCGACGATTTCTCGATCACGCATGATTTCGTCGCCTTCATTCCCACCGGCAAGGCAATCAATCCGATCACCCATACCAACTGGGAACATGTGGGCGTCAAGCCGGATATCGCCGTGCCGGCGGCCGATGCGTTGAAGACTGCCCATGCCGCGGCGCTGCGCACGCTGGTTGCCGCTTCCACGAACCCGGATGAAAAAGCGTATTTGGAGGACAGCTTGCACAAAGTGGAAACGGGCGTGGTCGATGCGCCGCGATACACGGCGCGTCCCTGAGCGCTCACCGCGTCCTTGAGCGTTGCTGAGCACGGCGGCGAATTTCATTTCTCGGATTCGCGACCCGGATCACGGCGTTCCCGGCGGCGAGGCGAAATACTCACTCCAAGACGAATCAGGAGAGGAGATCAGCGACGCCCCCCGGCCTTTCGTCACAGAGGGCCTTAAATGCAGTTTGCCGTGGCCGGTGCAGAGTCTCCCCAGACTTTGCACGCGGCCAACCGGCTTAGGTTGATAGTTCCGCAAGCGGGATGGTCCGCGTGGCCAAGGTGACTCAGTGGGCTTGGCCCATTTTTCGATTCGAGAGCCGAATCGCTCCGAACATCGCCGCGACACCGAACGCCACATTGGCGAGGATCCAGTTGCAGGCAATCAGAGCTGCCGAGCACTGCAATCGTCTTCGTCGCGACTGAACGGTTCATGACTTTCAGCTTGTCGTGATCAACGCGGCTTAGCGGTGTCGTAACGTCGTGCTTGCATAATTTTCATATGCACAAGTCTAAGGTCGCACTTCCTTCCGCGGATCTGCATTGACGCGGTGGGATTGCGAGTCGCGGTGCTCGCACTGGAGATTCATTCCTACGCCGCGAAATCCAAGGAGAACAACATGACAAACCCCTTTGTGCATGTGGAGTTGAACACGACGGACCTGAACAAGGCGCAGTCCTTTTACGGCAAGCTCTTCGACTGGAAGACCGCAGATGAAAACATAGCGGGCGGCACCTACACGACGATCAATGCGGGTGAAGGCACCGGCGGCGGCATGATGGCGCAGAAGATGCCCGGCGCACCTTCGGAATGGCTGCCCTATGTGGCAGTGGAAGACATCGAGGCGGCCACGCAAAAGGCCAAGAAACTCGGCGCCCTGATACTCAAGGACGTCACTGAAGTCCCCGACATGGGCTGGTTCAGCATCATCACCGACCCGACCGGCGCCCACCTTGGGCTTTGGAAGCCCAAGCCCGGCCTCCGCAAAAACTAACCCCGCAGCCATCACCTGTGGGAGCGGCTTTAGCCGCGAATTTTCTTAGGCTAGGGAAAGCTATCGCGGCTGGTTGTTAACAGACGCATGTCTGGTCAGCCGCTCCTACAAATTGGGGTGGGTTGGACTATGCTTTGGGCATGGCCAATCCGTTTGTGCACATCGAGTTGAACACCAGTGACCTGGACGCTGCCAAGGGCTTTTATGGCGAGCTGTTCGACTGGACGATGAAGGAACTCGCCCTTCCCAACGGCACCTACATCACCATCGCCGTCGGCGGTGGCACTGGCGGTGGCATGCGCGTGCATCCGGTGGCCGGCGCGCCTTCGTCGTGGCTGCCTTACGTGCTGGTGAACGACATCGAAGCGGCGACGGAGAAAGCGCGCGCGCTCGGCGCAAGCATCGTCGAGGACG
>JBAZBG010000107.1:0-6962 GCA_041671585.1 Arenimonas sp.
CAAGGGAAATCGAAATGAAAGATCTACTGAACCTATTCAACCAGCAGCGCCAGACGCTGGACTTCGACGGCATCAAGATCGGCCTGGCTTCGCCTGACCTGATCCGCAGCTGGTCGTTCGGCGAAGTGAAAAAGCCGGAAACCATCAACTACCGCACCTTCAAGCCCGAGCGTGACGGCCTGTTCTGCGCCGCCATCTTCGGACCGATCAAGGACTATGAGTGCCTGTGCGGCAAGTACAAGCGCATGAAGCACCGTGGCGTGGTCTGCGAAAAGTGCGGCACCGAAGTCACCCTGGCCAAGGTGCGCCGCGAGCGCATGGGCCACATCGACCTCGCGTCTCCGACCGCGCACATCTGGTTCCTGAAGTCGCTGCCCTCGCGCATCGGCCTCATGCTGGACATGACCCTGCGCGACATCGAACGCATCCTGTACTTCGAAGCCTTCGTCGTCATCGAGCCTGGCCTGACCACGCTCGACCGCGGCCAGCTGCTGACCGAAGAGCAGTACATGACCGCGCGCCAGGAGCACGGCGACGACTTCGACGCCATGATGGGCGCCGAGGCCGTGCACCACCTGCTGCGTTCGCTCGACCTGCATGCGGAAGTGATCCGCCTGAAGGAAGAAATCGCCGCCACGAATTCGGAAACGAAGCTCAAGCGCCTCACCAAGCGCGTCAAGCTGGCCGAAGCCTTCCTGGAATCGGGTAACCGTCCGGAATGGATGGTCATGACCGTGCTGCCCGTGTTGCCGCCGGACCTGCGTCCGCTGGTGCCGCTGGATGGTGGCCGTTTCGCGACTTCCGATCTGAACGATCTCTACCGTCGTGTGATCAACCGCAACAACCGCCTGAAGCGTCTGCTCGAGCTCAATGCGCCGGACATCATCGTGCGCAACGAAAAGCGCATGTTGCAGGAATCGGTTGACGCCCTGATGGACAACGGCCGTCGCGGCCGCGCCATCACCGGCACCAACAAGCGCCCGCTCAAGTCGCTCGCCGACATGATCAAGGGCAAGCAAGGTCGCTTCCGCCAGAACCTGCTTGGCAAGCGCGTCGACTACTCCGGCCGTTCGGTCATCGTGGTCGGCCCGACCCTGCGCCTGCACGAGTGCGGCCTGCCGAAGAAGATGGCGCTGGAGCTGTTCAAGCCCTTCATCTTCGCCAAGCTGCAGCGCCGTGGCCTCGCCACGACGATCAAAGCCGCCAAGAAATTGGTCGAGCGCGAAGAGACGCAGGTCTGGGACATCCTGGAAGAAGTCATCCGCGAACATCCGGTGCTGCTCAACCGCGCACCGACCCTGCATCGCCTCGGCATCCAGGCGTTCGAGCCGGTATTGATCGAAGGCAAGGCCATCCAGCTGCATCCGCTGGTCTGCACCGCGTTCAACGCCGACTTCGACGGTGACCAGATGGCCGTGCACGTGCCTCTCTCGCTGGAAGCCCAGCTGGAAGCGCGCGCGCTGATGATGTCGTCCAACAACATCCTGTCGCCGGCCAACGGCGAGCCGATCATCGTGCCGACCCAGGACGTCGTGCTGGGCCTGTACTACATGACCCGCGCGCTGGAGAACAAGAAAGGCGAGGGCATGGCCTTCGCCAATGTCGCCGAAGTCAAGCGCGCCTATGACAACCGCGTCGTCGAACTGCACGCCAAGGTCAAGGTGCGCCTGCACCTGGTCGAGATGAATGAAGACGGCGAGCGTGTCGATCGCAAGTACATCGTCGACACCACGGTGGGCCGCGCCCTGCTGGCCGAGATCCTGCCGGAGGGCCTGCCGTTCTCCTTCGTCAACACCGAGTTGACCAAGAAGAACATCAGCCGCCTCATCAATACTTCGTACCGCATGCTCGGTCTGAAGCAGACGGTCGTGTTCGCCGACCAGCTGATGTACACCGGCTTCGCGTATGCAACGCGTAGCGGCGTGTCGATCGGCATCGACGACATGATCATCCCGGACGAGAAGAAGGGCATCCTCGGCGAAGCCGAAAAGGAAGTGCTGGAAATCCAGGTGCAGTATCAGTCTGGCCTGGTGACCGCCGGCGAACGTTACAACAAGGTCGTCGACATCTGGTCGCGTACGAACGAGCGCGTGGCCAAGGCGATGATGGACGCGATCGGCACCGAGAAGGTGTTGAACGCGAAGGGCGAGTCCGTCGCCCAGAAATCGATGAACTCGATTTACATCATGGCCGACTCCGGCGCCCGTGGTTCGCAGGCCCAGATCCGTCAGCTGGCCGGTATGCGCGGCCTGATGGCCAAGCCGGACGGCTCGATCATCGAGACGCCGATCACCGCGAACTTCCGCGAAGGCCTGAACGTCCTTCAGTACTTCATCTCGACCCACGGTGCTCGTAAGGGCCTCGCGGATACCGCGCTGAAGACCGCGAACTCCGGTTACCTGACCCGTCGTCTCGTCGACGTGGCGCAAGACGTCGTCGTCACCGAGACCGATTGCGGCACGATGGCCGGACTGACCATGACCCCGATCGTTGAAGGCGGTGACGTTGTGGAGCCGCTGCGCGATCGCGTGTTGGGCCGCATGGTCGCCGAAGACGTGTACCTGCCGGGTAACGATGCCGATCCGATCGTGACCCGCAATACGCTGCTCGACGAGAAGTGGGTGGACAAGCTGGAAGCCGCTGGCGTCCAGTCGATCCTCGTGCGTTCGTCGATCACCTGCGAAAGCACCTTCGGCATCTGCGCCCATTGCTACGGTCGCGATCTCGGCCGCGGTCACCTGGTCAACCACGGTGAAGCGGTCGGTGTCGTCGCTGCCCAGTCGATTGGTGAGCCCGGTACCCAGCTGACCATGCGTACCTTCCACATCGGTGGTGCCGCATCCCGAGCTGCCGCGATCGACAACATCACGGTCAAGACCACCGGCACCGTCAAGTTCAACAACCTCAAGCACGTACAGCACGACAAGGGCCATCTGGTCGCCGTGTCGCGTTCCGGCGAGCTGTCGGTGCTCGATCTCACCGGTCGCGAGCGCGAGCGTTACAAGCTGCCCTACGGTGCGGTGATCAACGTCAAGGACGGCGCTTCCATCAAGTCCGGCCAGACCATCGCCAACTGGGATCCGCATAACCACCCGATCGTCTCGGAAGTGGCTGGTTTCGTTCGCTTCATCGACTTCGTCGACGGCATCACCGTCATCGAGAAGACCGATGAACTGACCGGCCTGGCCTCGCGCGAGATCACCGACCCGAAACGTCGTGGCTCGATGGGCAAGGATCTGCGCCCGATCGTTCGCATCCTCGACGCCAAAGGCAAGGACCTCAACATCCCGGGTACCGACCTGCCGGCGCAGTATCTGCTGCCGCCGCGCTCGATCGTCAACCTGCAGGATGGCGCCCCGGTCGGCGTCGGCGACGTGGTCACCAAGGTGCCGCAGGAAGCGTCCAAGACCCGCGACATCACCGGTGGCCTGCCGCGCGTGGCTGACTTGTTCGAGGCGCGCAAGCCGAAGGATCCGGCGATCCTGGCCGAGCGCTCGGGCATCGTCAGCTTCGGCAAGGACACCAAGGGCAAGCAGCGCCTGATCATCAAGGATCCGGACGGCAACGAGCACGAAGAGCTGATTCCAAAGTACCGCCAGATCATCGTGTTCGAAGGCGAGCACGTGGAGAAGGGCGAGACCGTGGTCGATGGCGAGCCGAATCCGCAGGACATCCTGCGCCTGCTTGGCGTCGAGCCGCTGGCCGCTTACCTGGTCAAGGAAATCCAGGACGTGTACCGCCTGCAGGGCGTCAAGATCAACGACAAGCACATCGAGACGATTACCCGTCAGATGCTGCGCAAGGTCGAGATCACCGATGCCGGCGATACCCGCTTCATGAGCGGTGAGCAGGCCGAGCGCATCCGCGTGATCGAGGAGAACGCCAAGATGGTGGCCAAGAACGGCATCCCGGCCAAGTTCGACCCGGTCCTGCTGGGCATCACCAAGGCTTCGCTGGCGACCGAATCGTTCATCTCGGCGGCGTCCTTCCAGGAAACCACCCGCGTGCTGACCGAGGCGGCCGTTCGCGGCACCCGCGATTCGCTGCGCGGCCTGAAGGAAAACGTGATCGTCGGCCGCCTGATCCCGGCCGGTACCGGTCTGGCCTACCACACCAAGCGCCGCCTGGCCGAGTCGGTCCTGACCGACCTGGACATGGAAACGCTGCGTGCGGCCCCGGCCACCGTCACCCCGGCGCCCGCCCCGGAAGAGGCCGCTGCCTCGGAAACTGGCGCTGAAGAGTAAGCACGGCCGCCCCTCGGGGCGGCAAACAACGAAATGAGGCGCAAGGACGTGCCTCGTTTTCGACTCCAGGAGGAGTGGTGAAAAGCCCGTCAGGTTGACGATTTGCTTAACGCCCTCTATACTTTTCTGTCTCACTGGGCCGAGTCACTCGGCTTGACCAATACTTTCGCAAGGTTCTTCGACGAATGGCGACGATCAATCAGCTGGTACGCAAACCGCGCCAGCCGCATACCTACAAGAGCAACTCCCCCGCGCTGGCCGATTGCCCGCAGCGTCGTGGCGTTTGCACCCGCGTGTACACGACCACGCCGAAGAAGCCGAACTCCGCGCTCCGCAAGGTCGCCAAGGTTCGCCTGACCAACGGGTTCGAGATCATCTCGTACATCGGCGGCGAAGGTCACAACCTGCAAGAGCACTCCGTGGTGCTGATCCGCGGCGGTCGCGTCAAGGACCTGCCGGGCGTTCGTTACCACACGGTGCGCGGTGCGCTCGACGCCTCCGGCGTGACCAAGCGTCGCCAGAGCCGTTCCAAGTACGGCGCCAAGCGCCCGAAGAAGTAAGGCAGCCGCAAATCTCCGCCGGGGTTTGCGCAATCGCGTAAACCCGGCAACTCCGCAATTTTTTGTTTCAAACCTACCAGGACTGCAGCATGTCTCGTAAAGGTTCTCCCGGCACCCGTTCCATTCTCCCCGATCCCAAGCACGGCTCGGAAGTCGTCGCTCGCTTCATCAATATGGTGATGAAGAGCGGCAAGAAGTCGATTGCAGAAAAGATCGTGTACGGCGCAATGGATGTGATCGGCGAGAAGAACTCCGACACGCTTGGTCTCGTCGAAAAAGCGCTCGCCAATGTCGCTCCGGCGGTCGAAGTGAAGTCGCGTCGCGTCGGTGGTGCAACGTACCAGGTGCCGGTGGAAGTTCGCTCTTCGCGCCGTACCGCGTTGGCCATGCGTTGGGTTATCGAATTCGCGCGCAAGCGTGGCGAAAACACCATGCCGCGCAAGCTCGCGGCCGAGCTTCTTGAAGCCTCCGAAAATCGCGGTGGCGCCGTCAAGAAGCGCGAAGAAACGCACCGTATGGCAGAAGCCAACAAGGCCTTCTCGCACTACCGCTGGTAAGACCGCCGGAAGCAACCGCCGGTTTTCTACACCGGCGGAGAGATTCCCGCCGGTACTCAGACAAGGATTACCCTCGTGGCACGCACGACCCCAATCGATCAGTACCGCAACTTCGGCATCATGGCCCACATTGATGCCGGCAAGACCACCACGACCGAACGCATCCTGTTCTACACGGGCGTCAATCACAAGATTGGCGAAGTGCATGACGGCGCGGCGACCATGGACTGGATGGAGCAGGAACAGGAGCGCGGCATCACCATCACGTCGGCTGCCACGACCTGCTTCTGGTCCGGCATGGACAAGTCGTTCCCGGCCCACCGCTTCAACATCATCGACACCCCGGGACACGTTGACTTCACCATCGAAGTCGAACGTTCCTTGCGCGTGCTCGACGGCGCCGTGTTCGTGCTTTGCGCCGTCGGCGGCGTCCAGCCGCAGTCGGAGACCGTCTGGCGCCAGGCCAACAAGTACGGCGTGCCGCGTCTGGCCTTCGTCAACAAGATGGATCGCACCGGCGCCAACTTCAACAAAGTCGTAGAGCAGCTGAAGACCCGCCTTGGCGCCTCCGCGGTGCCGATGCAGTTGCCGATCGGCGCCGAGGACAATTTCGAAGGCGTGGTCGACCTCATCAAGATGAAGTCGATCATCTGGGACATGTCCAATCAGGGCACGTCGTTCGTGTATGGCGAAATTCCCGGCCATCTCGTCGATCAGGCCAAGGCCGCTCGCGAGTTCATGGTCGAGGCTGCCGCTGAGACGTCCGAAGAACTGATGAACAAATACCTCGACAGCGGCGAGTTGTCCGAGGAAGAGATCATGGCCGGCATCCGTGCCGGTACGCTCTCGACCAGCATCATCCCGGTGTTCTGCGGCACGGCGTTCAAGAACAAGGGCGTGCAGGCGATGCTGGACGCGGTCATCCGCTTCCTGCCGTCGCCGGCCGACCGTCCGCCGGTCAAGGGTATCGACGACAACGAGCAGGAAGACTTCCGCAAGGCCGGCGACAAGGAGCCCTTCTCCGCGCTCGCCTTCAAGATCATGACCGACCCGTTTGTCGGTTCGCTGACCTTCTTCCGCGTCTATTCGGGCACCTTGAATGCCGGCGACCAGGTGTACAACCCGGTCAAGAGCAAGAAGGAGCGCATCGGCCGCATCCTGCAGATGCATGCCAACCAGCGCGAAGAAATCAAGGAAGTGCTCTGCGGTGACATTGCGGCGGCGGTTGGTCTGAAAGACGTGACCACCGGCGACACGATGTGCTCGCTTGACCACATCATCACGCTTGAGCGCATGATCTTTCCGGAGCCGGTCATTGCGATGGCCGTGGAGCCGAAGACCAAGGCCGACCAGGAGCGCATGGGTATCGCGCTGGGTCGTCTGGCGCAGGAAGATCCGTCGTTCCGCGTGCGTTCCGACGAAGAATCCGGCCAGACCATCATCGCCGGCATGGGCGAGCTGCACCTGGAAATCCTCGTCGATCGCATGAAGCGCGAGTTCAATGTCGAAGCCAACGTCGGCAAGCCGCAGGTCGCCTACCGCGAAGCGATCCGCAAGCTGGTGAAGCAGGAAGGCAAGTTCGTGCGCCAGTCCGGCGGTCG
>JBAZBG010000108.1:0-6943 GCA_041671585.1 Arenimonas sp.
CGTGTGCCGCGCATCATCGCCGAGACGCGCGCCGAAGGCGACACCTTGAGTCTGGCGCTGATCGACCTGGACTACTTCAAACGGATCAACGACGAACTCGGCCACCAGGCAGGTGACCGGGCGCTGCGCCACGTCGTCGAAACCC
Organism: Arenimonas sp.; assembly: GCA_041671585.1. GTDB lineage: Bacteria > Pseudomonadota > Gammaproteobacteria > Xanthomonadales > Xanthomonadaceae > Arenimonas. The sequence goes on from JBAZBG010000108.1 coordinate 146, forward strand.
TGCGCCTGGAGCTGCGCCGCGACGAGCCGCTGCTGCGCGTAGGCGGCGAGGAGTTCGTGCTGGTATTGCGGCAACCGGTCGGCGCTGCCTGGGAACGCATGGAAGCGTTGCGGCGCAAAGTCGAGAGCCGTCCGTTCACTCCCGAGGACGGCGCCGAGCCGCGCAAGCTGACCTTCAGCGCCGGCATGTCCAGTTGCCCTGCCGACTCGGTCGATGTTTCCGGCCTGATGCGCGCCGCGGACCTGCGCTTGCGCGCGGCCAAGCATTCCGGCCGCAACCGGGTGATCGCCCGCGATTCGGAATAGCCCGGTCCCGGGCTGGCCAGCCTTGCCCGAACCCCGCCCCTGCTCTACCCTGCGGCATCGTTTGGGGAATCCGGGTAATCATGAGCGAAGTCCTGTTCGGCCTTTTCGGCCTGTCTGTTTTGTTGTCCATCGCCTGGCTTTTCTCCAACAACAAGTCCAACGTCGACTGGAAGCTGGTGCTTACCGGCGTCACGTTGCAGATCGGCTTCGCCGCGCTGGTGCTGCTGGTGCCTGGCGGCAAAGATGTGTTCGACGCGCTCGGCAACGGCTTCGTGAAGGTGCTGAGTTTCGTCGGCGCCGGCTCCAACTTCATCTTCGGCAGCCTGATGGACACCTCGAAGTTCGGGTTCATCTTCGCGTTCCAGGTGTTGCCGACCATCATTTTCTTTGCCTCGCTGATGGCGGTGCTCTACCACCTCAACGTGATGCAGGCCGTGGTTCGTGGCATGGCCTGGGCGATCACCAAGGTGATGCGCGTGTCGGGCGCGGAAACCACCAGTGTCTGCGCCAGTGTGTTCATCGGCCAGACCGAGGCGCCGCTGACCGTGCGCCCGTACATCTCGAAGATGACCGAGTCGGAATTGCTGACGATGATGATCGGCGGCATGGCGCATATCGCCGGTGGCGTGCTCGCCGCGTACGTCGGCATGCTCGGCGGCGGCGACCCGGTGCAGCAGGCCTTCTACGCCAAGCATCTGCTGGCTGCATCGATCATGGCGGCACCGGCCACGCTGGTGATCGCCAAGATGTTGATCCCGGAAACGGGGGTGCCGCTCACTCGCGGCACGGTGAAGATGGAAGTGGAAAAGACGGCCAGCAATATCATCGATGCCGCTGCTGGCGGCGCCGCCGACGGCCTGCGCCTGGCCTTGAACATCGCGGCAATGTTGCTGGCGTTCATCGCCCTCATCGCGCTGCTCAACTGGCCGCTGACCTGGATCGGCGAAGTGACCGGCCTGCAGGCCTGGCTCGGCAAGCCGACCGACATGGCCGCGCTGCTTGGCTACCTGCTCGCGCCGATCGCCTGGGTGATCGGCGTGCCCTGGCAGGACGCGAACACCGTCGGCAGCCTCATCGGGCAGAAGATCGTCATCAATGAATTCGTTGCGTACCTGCAACTGGCCGACATCGTCAACGGCAAGATGCCGGGCGTGGCGCTGACTGAACAGGGCCGCCTGATCGCCACCTATGCGCTTTGCGGTTTCGCCAATTTCTCCTCGATCGCGATCCAGATCGGCGGCATCGGCGGCCTGGCTCCGGATCGCCGCAGCGATCTCGCCCGCTTCGGCCTGCGCGCCGTGCTCGGCGGTTCGCTGGCGACCTTGATGACCGCGACCATCGCCGGCGTGCTCACCAACCTCAATTGATCCGGCGGGGCCGACGCGGGCGATAATGTCCGCATGCAGATCGGCCCCTACCGCATCGAACCCAAACTCGTCCTGGCGCCGATGGCCGGCGTCACCGACAAGCCGTTCCGGATGCTGTGCAAGCGCATGGGCGCCGGTCTGTGCGTGTCGGAGATGACGACGTCGGAGCCGCGGTTGTGGCGTACGGAAAAATCCGTGCATCGCATGGACCATGCCGACGAGCCGGCGCCAATCAGCGTGCAGATCGCCGGCACCGATCCGGCGGTGCTGGCCGACGCGGCGCGCTACAACATCGACCATGGCGCGCAGATCATCGACATCAACATGGGTTGCCCGGCGAAGAAGGTCTGCAACGTCTGGGCCGGCTCGGCGCTATTGCAGGACGAGCTCCTGGTCGGACGCATCCTGGCTGCGGTGGTTGCCGCGGTGAATGCGCCGGTTACCCTGAAGATCCGCACCGGCTGGAACCGAGACAACCGCAACGGCCTGGCGATCGCCCGGATCGCCGAGGATTGCGGCATCGCCGCGCTGGCCGTGCACGGCCGCACCCGCGCCGATCAGTACCTGGGCGAGGCGGAGTACGACACCATTGCCGCGATCAAGGCCGCGGTGCGCATTCCGATCCTGGCCAACGGCGATGTCAGCTCGCCCGAGCGTGCGCGCTTCATCCTCGACTACACCCGGGCCGACGCGCTGATGATCGGCCGCGCCGCGCAGGGACGGCCGTGGATCTTCACCGAGATCGCGCATTACCTGGCGACCGGCGAGCGCCTGCCGGCGCCGACGCCGCGGCAAGTGCGCGACATCCTGATCGGCCACCTCGAACACCTGCACGCGTTCTACGGCGAACCCGCCGGCGTGCGCATCGCCCGCAAGCACCTGGGGTGGTATGCAAAGGACCGGCCGGAAAACGCGCAATTTCGCGCGGTGGTCAATTGCGCGGAAACGGCCGAGACGCAACTGCAGTTGACGCGGGATTATTTCGACGCGTTGTCCGCTGGGACGCTGGCCGCGGCCGCCTGATCAGCCGGCGAGCAAGCCGGAGCGATAGAGCAGGACCAATACGCCGGTCAGGATCAGCACGACCACCACAAACCGCAACGACAGGTTGTCGCCACGCTGGACCGTCTTGCTGTACAGGCCGCCAGGCGCGATCGGCGCGGACGAAGCGACCGACCTTGCCGACGAGCCCGATCCCGCGGACGGACGCGCCGGGGCAGGCAACTGTTTCTCGACGCTGTCGAGCAGCTTGTCCAGCATCGGCGAGCCGTGTTCCAGCAATTGCGCAAGCATCGGCGGCGGCACCTTGGCCAGGCTGGCCAGCAGCTTTTCCCGCAGTTCGGCGGGCAACCGGTCCAGCCGCTCCTGCAGTTTCTGCCGGACCGGTTCCGGCAACTTCGAGAGATCGATCCGGCTCATGGCGGTTCCTTGATGGCAGGTGTCTGGCTGCGGCAATCGCTCCGTCCTGGAATGGGCGCGCCCAACCCCTGGCGCCAGCCTATCCCGTTGCGCGGGCAATCGGGAGCCCCGGCATTTAACATCGGGCGAACATCCGCCGGTCCAGCATGCGTCTTCCCGGCCGCCCGTGTATGATGCGCGTCCTGAAACATCCTTTCATCCGAATCAAGGGATATGCCCCACCGATGAGCAGCTACCTCTTCACCTCCGAATCCGTGTCCGAAGGCCACCCGGACAAGATGGCCGACCAGATCTCGGACGCCATCCTCGACGCCATCCTGGTCCAGGACAAGCGCGCCCGTGTCGCCTGCGAAACGATGGTGAAGACGGGTGCCGCGATCGCGGCCGGCGAAGTCACCACCAGCGCCTGGGTGGACATCGAAGCGATCACCCGCAAGGTGATCAACGACATCGGCTACGACAACTCCCGCGTCGGTTTCGACGGCCACACCTGCGCGATCATCAACATGATCGGCAAGCAGTCGCCCGACATCAACCAGGGCGTCGACCGCAAGCATCCCGAAGAACAGGGCGCGGGCGACCAGGGCCTGATGTTCGGCTACGCCTGCAACGAAGCGCCGGAATTCATGCCGGCACCGATCTACTACGCGCATCGCCTGGTCGAACAGCAGGCGAAGGTGCGCAAGCAGAAAAAGTCGCCCTTGCCCTGGCTGCGCCCGGATGCGAAATCGCAAGTCACGCTGCGCTACGACGGCCTGAAGATCGTCGGCCTGGAAGCGGTCGTGCTGTCGACCCAGCACGATGACGGCATCAAGCAGAAGGACATCGTCGAAGGTGTGTACGAGCTGATCCTGAAGCCGGTGCTGCCGAAGGAATGGCTGAAGTCGCTGCCGAAGAACCGTATCCACATCAATCCGACCGGCAAGTTCGTGATCGGCGGCCCGGTCGGCGATTGCGGCCTGACCGGCCGCAAGATCATCGTCGACACCTACGGCGGCATGGCCCGCCACGGCGGCGGTGCATTCTCCGGCAAGGATCCGTCCAAGGTCGACCGTTCCGCCGCCTACGCGGCGCGCTACGTCGCCAAGAACATCGTCGCCGCCGGCCTGGCGTCGAAGTGCGAAGTACAGGTGTCGTACGCGATCGGCGTGGCCGAGCCGACTTCGATCTCGGTCACCACCTTCGGCACCGGCCGCATTTCCGATGAGAAGATCGAGAAGCTGATCCGCAAGCATTTCGACCTGCGCCCGTTCGGCATCACCAAGATGCTCGACCTGCTGCACCCGATGTACCAGGACACCGCGTCCTACGGCCACTTCGGCCGCAAGCCGAAGGACATCGTGCTGCCCAGCGGCGAGAAGTTCACCAGTTTCAGCTGGGAAAAGACCGACCGCGCCGAAGCGCTGCACAAAGACGCTGGTCTCAAAGACAAGAAGTAATCGCCCTGTAGGAGCGGCTTCAGCCGCGATAGCTCCAGCGTGGTTCACTTCCACGTCTATCGCCAAGGCCGGTGCCGCTCTTCATTTTTTGGGAAAAAATAAAGAGCGGCCCCTGCCTTCAATCGCTGAGGCGGCCTGAGCCCTGCTGTCCTCACGACCAAGAACCGCCGCCAGCACACGCTCCTGTAGGAGCGGCTTTAGCCGCGATGCTTTCCCACTCTGGTCGGAGCAATTCCCGGACAGTGGGACGTCGGGGGTGGAGGGGGTATTGGCGAAGTGGTGCAGGACAGCAAGGAACGGCCGTCTTAGAAAACAGGATGTTTTCTATGACGGGCGCCAATACCCCCTCCACCCCCGGCGGCCGCGCGCCGGTTCGGGAACGGGCTACGGAGCGGGGAAGAAGAAGCATCGCGGCTGAAGCCGCTCCCACAGGTGGGAGCATGACTTCTTGCCCGGGCCGGGGGCGGGCGATCGGAGCATGCTTCGGACACCTATCAAGGAGACCACCATGTCCCTGCGTCCGCTCAGCCTAGCCATCCTGCTCGCCCTGCCCATGACCCTGCCGGCGCACGCCGCCGACGCGCCTGCCGCCGTGGAGACGGCCGCGACCAAGGCCCAGCAGGCGGAAAAAATGTACGTCGATTACTGGGAAGAATCGCTGCGCCGTAACCCGGTCCAGGCGACCTATGTCGGCGACAATCGCTTCAACGACCAGCTGCCCAATTTCTTCTCGCCGCAGTACCGGCAGGAGAGCATCGACTTCGACAAGAAGTGGCTGGCCCGTTTCGAGGCCATTGATCCGAACCAACTCGAGGGCCAGACGCGCCTTTCCTACGACATCATGGTGCGCAACCTGAAGCTCTCCCTGGAGAGCTATCAGCACCGCACGGACTTGATGCCGCTCAGCCAGTTCTTCAACATCGCCGGCCTGTTCGCCCAGCTCGGCTCGGGCACCAGCGCGCAACCGTTCAAGACGGTCAAGGATTACGACAACTGGCTGGCCCGTGCCGGCAAGGGCCCGGAGCTGTTCGCGCAGATGCAGGCGAACATGCGCGAGGGCGTCAAGGTCGGCATGGTCCAGCCGAAAATCCTGATGGCGAAGGTGCTGCCGCAGCTTGATGCGCTGATCAAGGACAAACCGGAAGAAACCCTGTTCTGGCAGCCGATCGTCAATATGCCGAAGGATTTTTCCGAGGCCGACAAGAAGCGCCTGACCGAGGCCTATCGCCAGCTGATCGCCACCCAGTTGATGCCGGCGTACCGCGACCTGCGCAAGTACGTCAACGACGAATACCTGCCGAAGGGCCGCGACACGGTCGGTATTTCCGCGTTGCCGAACGGCAAGGCGCTGTATGCCTATAACGTCAAGGTTTCCACCACCACCGACAAGACCCCGGAAGAGCTGCACGCTATCGGTCTCTCGGAAGTCGCACGCCTGCACGGCGAGATTCGCGGCGTCATGCAGGCAACCGGATTCAAGGGCAGCCTGCAGGACTTCTTCAAGTTCGTCATCACTGACAAGCGCTTCGAGTACCCGACCGAGAAAGCGCTGCTCGATGCCTACAATGCCTTGCGCGTGAAAGTCGACGCCGGCGTGCCGAAGCTGTTCGCGGTGACGCCGAAGGCGGGCTTTGAAATCCGTCCGATCGAGGCATTCCGCGCCAAGTCGTCGGCGGGCGGCGAATACCAGGGTCCGAGCGAAGACGGCACGCGACCCGGCATCTTTTACGTCAACACTTACGACCTGCCCACGCGCAAGACCTGGGACACCGAGGACCTGTACCTGCATGAGGCGATTCCCGGCCATCACTTCCAGATCGCGATCCAGCAGGAGCTGAAGGGCATTCCGGCGTTCCGGCGCTTCGGTGGCGACACGGCGTACGTCGAGGGCTGGGGGTTGTACGCGGAGACGCTGGGCAAGGAGCTCGGCGTGCTGACCGACCCATACCAGTATTACGGCAGCCTGCAGGGCGAGCTGTGGCGCGCCATCCGCCTGGTGGTCGACACCGGCCTGCACAACAAGGACTGGTCGCGCGAGCAGGTGATCAAGTACATGCATGAGAACTCGGCCGTGGCCGAGCCCGACGCGATTGCCGAAGCCGAGCGCTACATGGCCATCCCCGGCCAGGCACTGGCCTACAAAGTTGGCCAGATGAAGATCCGCGAGCTGCGCAACCGCGCCGAACAAGCACTCGGCGACAAGTTCGATGTCCGCGAATTCCACGACCAGATCCTGAAGGACGGCTCGCTCCCGTTGAGCGTGCTCGA
>JBAZBG010000109.1:0-6910 GCA_041671585.1 Arenimonas sp.
ACAACTTGTCGGGCTTGTTCGGCTGGACCGCCTTTGGCAACGCCTCGGTCTATGGCTGGCAGGTGGCAGGCATTCTGAATCTTGTGTCTCTGCAGTTCTCCGTCTACAAACGGGCGCGTCAGACCCAGCGAGGTTATGAACAGGAGCGGGTGCATTTGCTCGACTTGCTGAGTGAAAAAAATCTGCAGCTGGAAGAAAGGATCCGGGCCAGGACCAAAGACCTGGAAGGCGCGCTGAAGGAAGTGGAAAAAGCGGAGCAGGACCAGCGCCAGCTGCTATCGATGGCTTCGCACGAGTTCCGAACCCCGGCCGCCATGATCAAAGCCTCGCTGGATTCGCTGGCTTACCTGAAAGAGTCGATCACGCCTGAGGTGGACAAGCGTCTGAACAATATCGGCAAAGCCTCACTGCGACTGAACCAATTGGCCAATAGCCTGATTTCGCATGACCGATTGCAGGAACTGTCGGTCAGGCCGAAAAAAACCGAAACCGATCTCTGCCAACTGATTTCCAGCGTGCTGGCCAATTATCCCGAGGAATCCCCCCTCTGCGTGAATTTGCCCGATCGCCCGGTCAGCTTTTCACTCGACCCGGTGCTAGTGACCATCGCCCTGCACAATCTGATCGACAACGCACTGCGTCACATTGAAGCGGACGGGACTGCCGTCAGCGTCAGCCTGCTGGTCGGGACCAGCGAAGTGGAACTACACGTGGCCGATCAGGGCCCGGGTATCCCGGATGCCGATAAGGAAAGCATCTTTGAGCGCTTCTTCAGTTCGCGTGGCGAACATGGCGCCGGATTAGGCTTGTCAATCGTCCAGATAATCGCGCGCTCGCATGGCGGCCGCGCCTATGCCAGAGACAACGCGCCGAAAGGCGCCATCATGGTCATAAGTCTGGCGCTGTGAGCGCTTGATTCGTTTCGCCGCTGCGAAGCTCTCAGTCTTGAGAGGTTTTGAGAGGAATCGGTGCGTGCTCGCCATTTAAGATCAATCGGTCGCGTCAAGAGCGGCGGGACACATCCGTGTTTCAAAGCGCCGCCGCGATGGCCCACAAAAGGCCCAACCGAAAGCCGTAAAACCAACCTAAAGGCAAATTCAATGATTACTCACAACCCTGGCAGATCAACCAAAATGTTGGCGAGTCTCTTTGCACTCACCCTGACCCTGAGCAGCGCTGCACAGGCAGGCGCTCCCTTCCTCAAACTTGACGAAGCCGCAGACGCGACGACCAAGCAATCATTCGCTGGAGTGTTTGATTTCGATACGGATAGCTGCTTGCCTTCGCCGGGAGTCTCAAGTACTGGGCTCAAGAATGGTGGTCTCTATCCGATCAACGGCGTGACAAGCAAGTGCCGTGAGAGCGCTCAACTCGGAAACTCCAATACCTATTACAGAAGGTTGTGCGTCGATAACACCCATTGCGTTCATATGTCGGCGCTGTACTTTCTGAAGGATCAGATTGCCGCCGGCCCTGGAGCGCACCGGCACGATTGGGAGTTCGGGCTTGTGTGGACAACGAACGGTGTGATCACCGACGCCAGCTATAGTCATCATGGCGACGTAACAACTGAGTCAGTCAAGGGCTTGGACGCGTATCAGAACGGTCGCGTCAGGTTCGTTTACCACAAGGACGGTGGCCTGTCACACGCCATGCGTTTCGCAAAGAAAGACGAAAAACCCGAGAATTCGACGGGCATGTGGTTCACACCAACGATTGTGGATTGGTACCTGATGAAAGGTACCGGCGCGGGAAACGACAATGCCGGCTTGAGGAAAAAAATCAACGGTTTCGATTACGATCAGGCCAACTGTTCATTTGACGATGGTAATTTCATTAAAGAAATCCAGAAGAGCATTCCGGCCAACTACCCAGCCAAGCAGGCATGGGTCGACGCATACAAAGCGCATCAATGATGATCTAGCCTGAATTGCCAGACACCGCTCCGGTGACTGCGAGCCTGCGAGGCCGCTCTCAGCACCGAGCGGGCGCGGGTGGTGGCGCGGGCCGGGCAAGCGATCGCGCTGCCCGTGCCCGCGCCCGACGAAAAGCTTCGGCATTCGAATTCCCGCGAGCGCGAAGAATTAGTCAGGGAGAACGCGGACGGGTGACCGCATCACGCAAGTACGGCACCGGATCGACGACCAGAAATGCGCCTGACTTGTCTGCGAACTGTCGAAGCAGTGGCGCGGTGTCCACTACGCGTTGGTGCGCACAGTCGCGTCGGACGCCGCGGAGCGCCGCCGCGAGAACCAGCGCAGCGAGAGCGGAATCAACATCGGAACCTCCCGGCGGTAGTCGACATAACGCTCGCCCAACTGACGGACCAGGTCCTTCTCCTCCAATTGGATGGCGATCAGGATGTAGCAGGTCATGGCGCTGGCGAAGAGCAAGTGGCCGACGCTCATCACCGGGGCGGACCAGAACGCCAGGACGAATCCCAGGTAGAGGGGATGGCGAATCAGGCGGTAGAGCAGGGGCGTCACGAAGTGCGGTGGCTCGGGTGATCGGCCGGTGAACTGGCGCCACACTTGCTTGAGACCAAACAGATCGAAGTGGTCGATCAGGAACGTCGACAGCAGCACGAGCGCAAAGCCCGCCGCGAAACTCGACCAGGCGATCATTTGCCCTGCAACAGATTCGGCCGACCAAACCGTCTGGCCGATCGGTCGCCACTGCCAGAACAACAGCATCAACACGAGACTCGAAAGAATTACGTACACGCTGCGTTCGGCCGATGGCGGCAGTTTGTTCTTGAGCCACGCCTTGAATCCCATTCGCGCCATCACGCTGTGTTGAACGCCGAACAGCAAGATCAAGCCGAGGTTGATCACGATGGCCAGCGCGACGGGCGCGTTGCGACCTCCGGCATCGATGGAGCGGGGGACCAGCTCGGTCAGCGCAGGCAGCCATTGCGCCAGGCCGGTGCTCTGCAGGTTGCCGACAAAGGCGACCAGGTAAAGAAAAGTCAAAAAGAACACGCCGTAGGCAATGACGCCAAACAGCAGGATGAACGCACGCTTCATGATTACGATCCTCAACGGAAACCGCGGCCAGCCTACGCCTGCCCGCCGTGGCGACCCATAGGTCAGAGGACTCAATTCAAGGCAGTGTCGGGAATTTCCCGGGACATTTGTCCCGGTTCCTCAAGCGGCGCGGGCCGCGCCCGCCTGGGCTTTCACGATGGCCTGGGCACGACTGCCCACTTCCATTTTCCGGTACACGCTGGACAAGTGATTGCGCACGGTTTTTTCGCTGATGAACAACTTCCTGCCGATGTCCGCATTGCTCAAGCCGGCGGTCAGCAATCCGAGGATCTGGCGTTCGCGGCGAGTCAGCGCCTCGAGATCGGCGTCGGCTCCATCCGCGAGTTGGCACCCGGTGAATTCGAGTACCGCTTGCTGAAAGGCCTGCCACGCCGGTTCATGCGCGAGCAGCACATGATTGCGCGATTCCAGCTCGACGAATTCAGCGCCGGGAATTTCGGAGGCAAGGTTGCGACCTTCCCAGAATGGAATGACCTCATCGTGCCGTGCATGCAACACCAGGGTTGGCACACGAACCTGCGGCAGGAGGTCGCTGATGTCGGCCTGCGCGCGTGCCTCGAGCAAGCGCACCGCCATCTCGGGCGCAACGGTCTTCAGGCACAGATCGTTGAACCAGTCGACTTGTTCGTGCGTTCCTTCGGGAACGAAGCGGGCGGTAAAGACCTGGCGAAAAACCGGATTGTCGCGACCCCAACCCAATCGCATCATCTCGATGACGGCGCGATAGTGCTCGAACTGGCCGCCGCCGCGTTTGGCCCAGCCTCGGGCATAGCCGCCATACAGGATGATCTGCGAAACGCGCTCGGGGTACTTCACCGCATAGCGGATGACGGCCGCCGCGCCTTGCGAGATACCGAGCAGGATCATCGGCCGATCGATCCGCGCGGCGTCGATCACGCACTCCAGGTCCGCCAGCCAGCTTTCGTCGGAGACATCGTCGACTTTGCGATCAGACATGCCGCAGCCGCGCTCGTCATAGCGGATGGCGTCGAAGTGCTCGCCAAGAAACCGGATCCAGTGCCGCCAGACCGGACTTTCCTCGTCGTAGCGCAGGTCGGTCAGCCAATTGGCCGCCTTGACCAATACCGGGCCGGAACCGGCCCGCGTCCAGGCCAGGCGGACGCCGTCGGCGGATCTGGCAATGTGAGTCCGTTGGGGCATTCGGACGGCACGCGGTCGGATTGGAAGACCATGGTAGCGCCAAGTGGCGGATGCTGCCTTTTTGCTGCGCGCGTTCAGGCCTGCGGGAAATCAAACTTGAATCCGGTCGCCCTGGCCGAGCTGCGCGTCGCAAAGCGCTGGCCGAAGGCGCGCAGGTCCGGATACGCCTCGAGCGACAGCACTTCGCGAAACTCCAGGTGTTCGACCAGGCAGAACAGCGACACCTCGAGAAAGCTGAGGTCGCGCTCCGGCGGCAGCGTGGCGATGGCGCCGGGAGCGTTGGTTTCCAGCCACTGCATTGCGCCGAGCAGGCTCGCGCGCAGCTTGGCCTGGAGGGCGTTATCGGCCGCCACGCCGGAGGCCTTGCCCATGATCAGGCCGACTTCCGTGGACATGGCCGTCAGCACCAGCTCCTGCGCGTTGGCGGCCTCCACGTGCAGCAGATCTTCCGGCCAAACGATGTCCAGGTGGAGGTCGGAGTGGCGCGCCAGCTCCCGACAGATCGGCAGCGAGCCGAACCAGGGACCTTCGTCGGTCTCCAGCGTCGGCATCTTCAGCGCCGGGTGGCCGCCGTAGTCTTCGGGATCGGTGGACATCAGGTCGCGGATCAAGTGGAACTCGTAGTCGACCTCGAGCTCGACGGCGAAGATGCGTGGAATGCGGGTGAAGTGCGAACTGGAACGGCCGTAAAGGTGCATGCGGCGATCTCCCTGACCTGCGCGCAGTTTAATGCATCCGGCCGCAGTTGATTTCAGTGTACAGACTGGGTCACGATTTGCCCCGAACCCCTCGCCTGATCGATTTGTTCCTGCAGCCATTGCCTCGCCGCGCCTACGTCGGTGAAGAACTGCAGCGTGACCCCCGAGCCTTCGTAGATGCGGTTCCATTGACCGCGGGCGACCGTGATCCCTTCGAGATTCCGAGTGACGAATGCGACCGCCACCATGCCTCGCTCGGCGCGCTGGTGTGCAGATCGTCGCATTGCTTCCTCGACCTCGGGACCGATGATCGGGGGCGCATCGAACTCGACCAGCGTGCCGAACGTCGGCGGCATCTGCTCGATCATCGCGATCATGTCGAGCGCGTATTGCCGCGCCGCCTCGAGGTTGAACTCGGACGTCGACCAGACGCGGATCACATCGCCATCGCGGTTGATTTCATATTGGCCGATGATGCGAAACATGGGGCGCGCGGCGGGTCCATGAGGCGGGGGCAGAATCCATTGTCCCGGATTCTGCCCGCCTGGTGCGCGCCGATCGCGCAGGGCCCGCTTTGCTCCGGGTCAGTAACCGACGGAGACCCGTTGCCGGCGGTGCGCGCCCTTTTCCAGTTCATCGACCATCGCGATCGCGTAGTCTTCCATCGAGATGCGGCTCTCGCCGTTCGCGGCCGTGATCAGTTCGTCCGTGCCGACCCGAAACTTGCCGGTCCGCGTGCCGGGCTCGAAGAATGCCGCCGGGGCGACATAGGTCCAATCGACATCCGACGTCTGCAGTACTTCGAACGCCTTGACGTGGGAGTTGGCGATCGGAAGCCAGGCTGCCGGCAGATGGCCCGAGTCGATCAACGAGACGCCCGGCGCGACTTCCAGTCCGCCCGCGCCGCCGACCACCAGCAGGCGGTCGACGCCGGCCGCACGCACGGCCTGCACTTGCCGCTGGGTAACGCCAACCAGGGCGTCGGTGTCGTTCGCCGGCGGCGCGTACGCGCTGATCACCGCGTCGGCGCCGCGGACTACCTCGGCGGTGTGGCGGGCGTCGCTCAGATCGTCCTGCTTGACGGTCAGGCCGGAGTCGGCCGGCAGCTTGCTGGTGTCGCGCGCCACGGCGGTGACCTGATGGCCACGGGTTACGAGTTCTTGCATCAGGCGGCTGCCGGACTTGCCGGTGGCGCCAAAGAGTACGACTTTCATGAGGGTGCTCCTGGGTAGGGGGAATGGACGTAATTGGTTCTGTTTCGAGTTTGAAGCAGCAAGGTTTTCGATGGTCTCGACGGCTTGGCTTGTTATGTGGAAAGTCTTGCAATACCTCGCTTGGCGGGTAATATGGGCCCGCGACACTGGAACAAAAAGCGGATAATGTGCCGCTCTAGCATCGAAGAAATCGAATGTTGAAAATCAGCCTGGAAGGCCTGCAGGTTCTCGACGCCATCGACCGACGCGGCTCCATTGCCGGCGCCGCCACCGAGCTGCACCGCGTGCCTTCGACGATCTCCTACGCCGTGGCCAAGTTCGAACAGGATCTCGGCGTGGCCGTGTTCGAACGCGCCGGCCCGCGGATCAGCCTGACGCCGGCGGGAAGGGAGTTGCTGAAAGAAGGTCGCTACCTGTTGAAAGCGGCGCAGGAACTCGAGCACCGCGTGCGCCGCGTCGCCACCGGATGGGAGACGCAATTCGCGATCGGGCTGGAGTCGTTGCTGGCGCCCAGTGCGCTGGCGGATGACCTGCGCGACTTCTATCAAATAGCCGACAGCACCCGGTTGCGCCTCAGCCAGGAAGTCATGTCCGGCATGTGGGAGGCGCTGCTCGACCGCCGCGTCGACCTGCTGATTGCCGCGGCAGGTGAAGGCCCCTCGGGCGGCGGTTACATTGCCGAGCCCATGGGCTCGGTGCCGTTCGTGTTCGCGGTTGCGCCCGGACATCCTTTGGCGCGCGCCGTCGAGCCCCTGGGCAAAGCCGAGCTGCGTGCGCATCGCGCCGTGGC